>JAYTNW010000183.1:0-16600 GCA_043748115.1 Bacteroidota bacterium
AGAAAGTCCCGAACCCGGTGTCCATTGGTAGGTGACACCTCCCGATGCACTTAAGCTAAGAGGTTTTCCTACACAAGTATCTCCACCGACAGCGGCTACTGTTGGCAACGCTTTTACCTGAACAATTTTAGCCACGCTGTCTATACAACCAAAGTTACTGTTTGCGATGCTAAGCGATAGCGTGTAAGTGCCGGGAGTAGCAAATTGATAAGGCGGTGGTGTTACACCGGTGTAGGTTTGTCCGTTGCCTAAATACCAATTGTTAACAGTAGCATTTTGTGAAAGGTTGTTAATGGTTATAGGTTCATTAACGCATAGCAGGCTATCTGCGCCCACGTTAAAATTAGCAATTACTCGTTGTATGGCTACTGGGTTGGTTCGCGTTGCAGTACATGCCGAGTCTTCCGACCACATGACAAGGCTAACGATGGTTTGCCCACTGGGTGGATTGATATTGAATTGGTGGGTAACCGGTGAGGTTCCTGCACCAATGGTGCCATCGCCAAAATCCCACGAATAGGTTTCTACATCTACCGTATCTTTAATGGTAAAGGTTACTGACTCGCCTTTGCAAATGATAGGTGGAGTAATATTAAAATTGCCAACCGGCCCTTCTACCGTTAGCGATTTAAACGCAGTATCACGACAGCCATTGGTAGTTATCTCAATAAGCGAGACTGTGTATGTGCCTGGATTTTGATAAATAGTACCAACCGTATCTGTTGGCTGTGAAACGCCATTACCTAAATTCCAGATGCGACTACCGAAAACATTCACTGTCGAAACGTCAATATATCGCACAAACAAAGGATAACATTTTTTCAACGTTGTGTCGGCACTGGTGGTAAAGGCTGCGATAGGATAATTTTGAACATTCACTTGCGCTGTCACAGTTTTCTTTCCTATACAACCAATGGAATCTGTAACGGTTAAAACGGTGGTAAAAGATCCAACGGTGTTGTAAATGTGAGAAGGACTTACCACCGAAGTTGACGAGGTGCCATCACCAAAGCTCCACGAATAGCCTGGCTGCAATTGGTTATTGGGAATAAATTTTACAGAGTCACCTTTACATATATTTACATTTGATGTGGTAAACAATGTATCCGGTAAAGAAGGCCTAATGGTAATTTGCTTTTGGCTGGTGCAACCTATAGTGTCGCGAACAGTTAGTGTTACAACCCAAATACCTCCTGATGGTATGGTGGTGTAAGTGTGTGAAGGATTTTTAACGGTTGAAGTAGCCCCGTCACCAAAATTCCATGAGTAACCGGCAATGGTGGTGTCTGCAAATGAACTGTCAGTAAAGTTTACCGTGAGTGGAAGGCAACCGTATAATTTATTGGCTTTAAAATTTGTTCGCACGGAATAAACATCCACCTTTTTACGTACTGAATCCACGCAACCATTAATGTCGGTAACCACCAATTTAACTTGATAGCTCCCTTTATTCAAAAAAGAATGGCCAACGGCTGATGAGGCAGAGTTGACAGGTGGTGTTCCATCATTCCAATACCATGTGTAGCCTTCATTACAAAATCCGTAAGCGTCTGTTGATGATGATGCATTAAACGTTATGGCCTGTGTAACACAAAAAATCGAGTCCCGAATAAAATCTGCTTGTACATTTCTAACATGCACCCTTGCTGAATCAACAGCAGGCGGACAGCCCGTAGAAGTGTTATAAGCCGTGAGTATCACCCAAAAATCTCCTGTGTTCTGATATGTGTGGGATGGATTTTGGTTGGTAGAATTTGTGAGCACGGTGCCGTCACCAAAATTCCAATCCCAGGTTGCCGCTCCACTAAAGGTTCCGGGAAAACTATAAGTTAAAGGTGTGTTACAATTGCCTGCAGGATAAAATTTTGCAATGGGGCCGTTAACAAGAATTGCGTTAGGCACCGTTGTGGATCCCGTACAACCGTTGTAAGAAGTAGTGAGTGTGATGCTTTGGTTACCTGCTTGTGTATTAAAACTCCAGGTAGGATTGGAATCGGTATAACAATGCGAAAGAATGCCTCCGTCACCTGTAAAATGCCAATAGTTGGCACTGTCAGATGCAGGAGTAAGGTCGGTTAACTGCACCGGTTGACCTGCACATATTGTTGTGGGTGAAACAGAAAAAGCTGGTGTAGATGGCTCCCCTACATAAATGGGGATGATGAATGAAGTATCCTTACAGCCAGCTGAATTTACGGCTACTAGTTTTACATAGTAAATGCCTGGATTGTTGTACGTATGAGTGGTGGTCAAATTATTTCCTGTGTTGGTAGTATTGTCTCCAAAAAGCCAGGTTCTGGAAGTAATAGGCTCACGGGAACGACTCGAGTCAGAAAATGTAACGGTAAGGGGTGCACAGCCATAAGTTTTATTGGGCATAAACCGTGCTGTAATCTTAAACACCGTATCGTTATTTACAATTATTTTTTGTTCACTACATCCATGCACACTCGTTACCGTTAACTGATCTGTGTAATAGTAATAATCAAAAATGGTGTATGGATTGGTGTAAGGGAGCGCAAAGGTGTGCGAAGGATTTTTTTGTGTTGAGGTTGCGCCATCACCAAAAACCCAACTGTAGGTGTTAGCATTGGTGGAGGTATTGGTGTATTGTACTGTTAAAGGCCAATTGCAACTGTAATGAGGCACGGAGCTAAAATTTGCAATAACCTCTTCAACAATGATGGTAATGGTGGTATCATCAAAACAATTTCCAGCCTGCACTTGTAAAGTAACTTGGTAAGTTCCGGGGCCTGGGTAGGTGTGTACAGAATCAGTTCCTGACGTATTATCCCCGTAAGTGAAAGTCGGATTTGCCCCTGTGGACTGATTTCGAAAGGTTACTGTTTTGCAAACTGTATCGTTAACGGCACCCAAAGCTTTAAACGAAGCCAACGGTGAATTGATAACTGCCGTTGAGGTTGCAGTGGCAGAACATCCATTGTTATCCGTAACACTTAATGACACAGAGTAATTTCCACTGGCGGTATAGTTGATGGGTGATGGATTTACCAGCGTGGAGGTGTTTCCTCCTCCAAAATTCCATGAGTAGGTTAGCGATGTGCTCCCTGTGGTTGAATTGGAGGTAGAGGAAGAAGCGTTGTAAGTTACATTAAGCGGTGGGTTGCAAGCCGCAGGAGGGTTGGGATTGGTTGTAATAACAGGATTAGGAGGAACACTGACCTTGATATAATTATTTATTGCGATGGAAGTGTCGCAACCGTTAGCGTCTGTTACCTTAAGGGTTACACTCCATGACCCTGGCAGGGTAAAAGCGTAACTCGGACTAGGGTTGTTGCCAATGGTAAATCCGCCATCGCCATAGGCCCATTCGCGGGCTGTAATTAATGACCCTCCCCCACCTGTGGATGAATCGCGGAAGGCCACTGTTAAAGGCACACACCCCGACAACGGAGGAATAGCAGAAAATTTAGCTTTAGGCTTTCCATAAACGTTTACTGTAACAGCATCGGTGTAAAAATTTCCGTTGAGCGTGCCGGTAAAAGTTACGTTGTAAACCCCCGCTGAAATAAACGTATGCACCGGGTTAGGAAGATTACTGCCGGTAAGATCATCAAAATTCCAATTCGGATTTACAACACCGGGAGGAGAGGTAAAGTTTACGCCCACCAACGGTGAACAGCCTGATGAAGGAACGGCAGTTATTTGCGCATAGCTAGGCATCTGAAAGGCTCCTGTAAATAACAGAGAGAAAAAAACGATAAAATATGAGCGTTTGCAGGCGTTAAGTAAGTAATTTGTTTTCAATATTTCGCGGCTTGTGTACTTCAACTATAAAAAAAATTAAATATGTTTGTAGAAATAATTTAAGAATAGGGTGATTATTTCCACCATTCAAAATTATATTTTAGAAGCATGAAAACCAAAACTTTTAAGTTTTTATTTTACCAGATTGCTCTGTTGTGCATTTGCCTTACATTTTCAAAGGCACAAACGAGCACTTGTGGTACTGTTACCAGCAAGGCTCAGATGCTGGCCGACCTAGCCAATCAACAACAACAGGAACGCGGATTGTTTTTTCCAAACCGATGTCTTGGCAAAACACTTTCTGTAACCATACACATTGTAAAAGACAGTACAGGAAATCCAGGTATTACACTTCCGGCCATTCAAGCAGCCCTTCAGTTGCTTAATACGGATTTTGCCCCCATCTGCCTTTCCTTTCAGATTTGCCAGACCCTTTACATTGATAATTTTAACTACGACAAATTCAAGTATTCCATTCATGATTTGGAAATGCGCACGTTGTATTATGTGCCCAATACCATCAACATGTACTTTGTTCAAGATTTGATTGGTCAGCAAGGAATACCTGTTGACGGATACGCCTATTTTCCCGGAGGGCCTGATTGCATTGTTATTAAAAAATCAAGCGTCAGCTCACCTAAAGTAATTCCGCATGAGATGGGACATTTTTTTGGGCTTTACCACACTTTTGAAACCTCATTAGGTCTTGAAAATATAAACGGAAGCAATTGCGCTTCCGCAGGTGATCTGGTTTGCGACACACCTGCCGATCCAGGTGGGCTTAATGGTGCTAATTGCCAGCCCAACCCTTACCAACAAGATGCAGGCGGCAATTGGTATGTGCCACAAATTGGCAACACCATGTCTTACTACACTGACAATTGTAAATGTGGCTTCACCACACAGCAGTACAACAGAATGGTGGCGCAATTTTTAGCGAGTAGAAATTACCTGTGGTAGTGTATGCTTAAATCACTATTCAATTTTTAATGCTTTCAATCTCCACGCATTGGTAAGGCATAATTTCGAAAACCAAAGTATTCTTAGCTTACCTTAAACCAATGGTTCAAAACAACCACAAGAGGAGGTGCAGATAATTTTATTCATTAAAAAAATCAGATCAGGATGTTAGATTTGCACGATGGCAAACAACACCTCTCCGCATATCATGAACACCTCTGCCAATTTACTTGGCCTATGCCTGTTTGTGATCACCTCGTTACACATTGCAAGTCAAACAGAAAATCACCTCATTGACGAGTTTACCTCTGTAATTGCTCTTTTTCTTACTGCTTCTTGCATCATTTCATTTATTTCTATCCGCTCCAAAAACCCTGTCCGCGAAAAAAATTTAGAGAACATTGCCGATTACATTTTTCTTTTTGCCATCAGCGGAATATTAGTGGTGATACTTTTAATCACACTTAATTACATCACGTAATAATTATAAATTTCCAAAAAAATGCACACAGAAAACGAACAATTCAACCGGTTGCAGCAAATTGTAAACGAAACCATGCAGGAAGAAAAGCTGATGGTTGAAAATCTTTTGCACCAACCCGAAGAAGTCCTCACCAAGGGACAAAACATTTCCGATAAGGTTGCCCGTTTTGGCGGAAGTTGGAATTTCATCATCACCTTCGGTATTATACTTTTGCTATGGATTGTTTATAACTGTTGCGCCCCGGCAAAAGGTGTTTTTGACCCCTACCCTTTTATTTTAATGAACCTGATACTTTCATGCATTGCAGCATTGCAGGCTCCCATTATTATGATGAGTCAAAACCGCCAGGAAGAAAAGGACCGCAAAAGAAACGAGAACGATTACTTAGTGAATATGAAAGCAGAGTTAGAAATACGAAGCCTTCACCAAAAAGTAAATTTTCTGCTGGAGGAGCAAATGAAAATTCTTATAGATAGCCAGTCCAAACAGATTGAACTTCTTAAAAAATTAAGCAAGGATGGTCATTAAGGAAGATAGTTACAACTTAACAATTCGTTTTTGCACCAGTTGTTCCTCCGACTTAAATATCACAAAATAAATTCCCTGCCGAAGACAAGAAAGATCAATGGAGGATTGATTTAACCTCATGGTGCCTGCAAATTTTTTATGTACTTTTCCCATAGCATCAACAATGGAAACGCTGTATTCTTTTGTGAGATAATCATTAGCATGAAGACAAACACTGTTGTGAAACGGATTTGGTGAAACCGAAAATTTTACCTGCCTGTCAATTTCATTTTCACCCACAGGAATCACAGAATCACAATCCACCAACTGATTTGGCTGATATAAGCCCACCACAGTGTCTTGGTAACAACGAAACGTAGATGACAGTGGATCACATCCTGTAAATTGAGGCACTAAAAAACTTAAACTGCCAATACCTTCCACAATAGGGCCATCGAATACAAAAGGCTTATGAGAAGGATTGAAGTAAGAGGTGTAGAAAATTTTTCTCTGCTGTCCATTCACAGCGATTAAACCTACAGAGTCAATCAGTATTTGAACAGTATCTAACAACTGCGAGCCTGCACCACCGTTTTGGGTATTGGAAATAATATCCCACACATCACCTTGCTGTGCGTTAAAGTTATAAAGCATGGTAAATGTGTTCACATTAAAAAGGTACCTGTAAACCGTATCGTTGCTTTGATAGACCGGTAAAAAATTTACACCTACACAATTAAAAGGTGCAATTTGCAACTGCGCGCAGGTAATTCCATTCAACACCTGCTGCCCAACTACATTAACTTGAACGGGGCCGCAGGTATAAGGAAAAGTTGACGTGCACTGCGTGTAATGCCACTGCGTTCCTAAGGAGGTAAACTGCGCCTTCGTTGAAAAGAAAAACGAACAAATGACCAATAAAAGTAATTGCTTTTTCATGCAGTAAAGTTAGCAAATAACCCATGCAGTATAAAGGGTATAATGACAGTATTAATTTACATTTTAACCATTTTTTTCACAATTTGAGAATCCTGTTGCCGCACATGCAGCAGGTAAACCCCACGAGGCAGGATGCTTACATCAATCTTAGCATTGTCTCTGGTAAAAGAAGATTGATTAAAAAGAACTTTACCTGTTAAATTACAAATAGACAATTCACTTGTTTCCAAGCCTGTTGGCAATTTTAAGACCAATTGGTTGTGAACGGGATTTGGCGAAAAAGAAAATGTATTTGTCACAAGTTCCTTTGTAGAAACATAAATTACCGTGTCGCAATCAGCAGCAAATCCTGATTGGTACAATCCAACAACGGAATCTTCAAAACACCTCATTCCATAAGGCTGAGGATCGCAAACCGCTACCTGAGGAAACAAAAAATTTACATCACCCAGCCCTTCAACAACAGGACCGAACATTTCCATTGGATAAGTTCCAGACCATATTTGTGGCCAATGCCAACTCAACAATTTTCGAGTATTGCCATTGATGTTAACAGTACCAATGCTGTCTATTACCATAGTAAAATAGCATGTGTTGCCCCATGCATCGTAGGAAATATGAATTGAATCCCCAACCGAGGCGTTAAAATGATACAAAACACTAAAAGTATTGATGGATGGAACATAAATATAAACAGAGTCATTGCTTTCATAAACATAATTAAACATTGGATCAGGACATGCAAAACCTGACTGCATTACAATTTTATTACATAGCCTTCCTCCAATGGTGACCGTATCAGTACTTTGAATGACCAAAGGGTTTTCTGATTGAAACAATTGGCTATAATAGGTGTAATGCCAAGAAGTACCAACACTTCCAAAATTGCCCTGTGAAAATGCATCCAACAACAGCAGAGAAATAAGAAATGAGAAGAGTATATTTTTTTTCATAGCGATTAAGATTTGGTTAAACTAATTATCCAACCAATCTGGCAATACCAAAAGCTGCTCCGGCAGCAATTACACCAATCACAGTGGTGCGAAATGCACCTTTAAGAGGAGGCTGTCCAGTGAATTTACTTTTATAATAGCCGAAAACAAAAAGGCAAATAACTGTAATGATAGACGAATAAATCAATCCATCATTCGGGCGATCCGTAAAAAAATAAGCACTCAACGGCACAATGCCTCCAATGATGTAGGCTACTCCAATGTTAAGCGCACTTTTCCCGGCTCTCTTTTCGTCAGGCTTGTCAAGTCCCAATTCATATTTCATCATAAAGTCCACCCACTTGTTTTCATCCTTTGCCATCTCATCGGCAATACTATCCTGCGATTGCTTGGACAAACCATACTTCGCAAATACCTCACGCACCTCTTCTTTCTCTTTTTCGTAAAAGTGCTTTACTTCGTAATATTCTCTTTTAAGTTCGCTGTTGTAATGCTCAACCTCTGTTTGTCCGGCCAGGTAACCTCCCAAACCCATGGCTATGGAGCCAGCACAAATTTCTGCAAGCCCTGCCGTTATCACAATGGCGTTGGTATCAACAGCACCACTTAGCCCGGCAGCCAAAGCGAAGGGCACCGTAAGCCCATCGGCCATGCCAATAACAACATCTCTCACCAAGGTTGATTGCTCAAAATGTTCTTCGCTGTGAGGGTGTGAGTGGGGCAAATGCTTATCGTGCATAGGTGATGGATTTGTACTTATCTTAGAACCAAAAATACAAAGAACATAGATAGAGAATGCTATTATCCAAAAACAGAGCCTTCCTTTAAGTTTAAAAACACAACAGCCTTTATCATTTTTATATAGAACTCATTTTAAAACAGCGAATAAAGCCAATCGATGAAAAATATTTATCTTGACTACAACGCCACAACACCTGTTGATAGCCGTGTGCTTGAAAAAATGTTGCCTTATTTTTCCACCAAATTCGGTAATGCTGCCAGCAAAACTCACTCCTTCGGCTGGGTAGCCCAAGAGGCAACCGAGGTAGCTCGTGAGCAGGTGGCTTCGTTGCTAGGATGTGAGAAAAGTGAAATCTATTTCACGTCAGGCTCCACGGAGGCAATTAACCTTGCGTTAAAAGGGATTTATGAAACCTATAAAGAAAAAGGCAACCACATCATCACCGTGAAAACAGAACATAAAGCGGTTTTGGATACCTGTGCCTATTTAGAAAAAATGGGCGCACAAATTACCTATCTAGATGTTGATCGAGGAGGTACCATTAACATAGACGAACTGGAAAGTGCAATCACGGATCAAACTATTTTAGCATGTATAATGCTTGCCAATAATGAAACAGGTGTTGTTCAGCCAATGCAAAAAATTGCAGAAGTTTGTGAGAGAAAAACTATTTTTTTCTTTAGTGATACTACGCAAGCAGCCGGAAAAATTAACTTTAATGTTAAGGAAGACAATATTCATTGTTGTGCAGTTTCCGCACACAAACTGTATGGCCCGAAAGGTGCGGGAGCCTTGTATGTAAGCCGTAAGAAACCGCGAATAACTTTAGCCTCACAAATGCACGGTGGAGGCCACGAAAACGGAATACGCTCAGGAACGCTTAACACTGCCGGCATTGTGGGATTGGGTGAGGCCTGTGCAATAGCACAAACGCAAATGTGGGAGGACAACATGAGGCTTTCTAGGTTACGAACCATGCTAGAACAAGCACTTACAGAAACAGAAAAGGTTTTTGTTAACGGCAACATTCGCAACAGGCTGCCCAACACAACCAACTTGCTCTTCAAAAATTTTAAAAGTGAAGACCTGATCAAAAGTTTCGGGGATATAGCAGTAGCTACCGGTTCAGCTTGCACCTCAGCATTACCGGAGCCTTCCCATGTTTTAAAAGCTATGGGGCTGCCTGACAACGAAATTTTTTCTTCCATTAGATTTAGCTTAGGAAGGTTTACTACCGAAGAAGAAATTAACTTCGCTTCGCAAAAAATTTTATCTATCCTTAATTGAATTAACAAATGAATAGCGATAAAAAACTTTTTCTATTAGATGCTTACGCGCTTATATACCGAGCCTATTTTGGCTTTAGCAAAAACCACCTCACCAATAGCAAGGGGCAAAATGTATCGGCCATTAATGGATTCACCAACACACTTTTTGACCTGCTGAAGAGAGAAAAACCTTCGCATGTAGCTGTGGTGTTTGATGCTGCTGCAGAAACTAACCGGTCTGTCGAACACAGTTTCTATAAAGCCAACCGCGAAGCAATGCCGGAAGACATTCAACTATCAATACCTTACATTAAAGAAATTATAAAAGGGTTTCATATTCCCATTCTGGAGTTTGATGGCTTTGAGGCCGATGATATTATTGGCACCATTGCAAAACAAAAAGAAAAAGAAGGCCACCTTGTTTACATGGTTACACCGGACAAGGATTATGCGCAGTTGGTATCGCCCAACATTTTTATTTACAAACCGGGAAGGCAAGGTTCTGACTTTGAAATTTTAGGCGTGGATGAAATCAAAGCCAAATGGGAAGTGGAAAATCCGTTACAGGTTATTGATATTTTAGGCATGTGGGGCGATGCGGTGGACAATATACCGGGAATACCGAGCGTGGGAGAAAAAACTGCCAAAAAACTCATTAAAGAGTATGGCAGCATGGAGAATATTATTGCCAACGCTGCAAACATTAAAGGCAAACTGGGAGAAAACATTAAAAATCATGCCGAGCAAGGTGTTATTTCTAAAAAATTGGCCACCATTATTTTAGATGTGCCTATTGAAGTTAGTGATGAAGATTTGCTAATGACAGCACCTGACAAAGAAAAGCTCAATGCCATTTTTACTGAACTTGAATTCAGGACCTTGGGCAAAAGAATTTTGGGAGAAGATTTTTCTGTGAATAAGGAATACAAACCGGTAGTACAAACCAAACAAGGCAGTTTGTTTGGCGATGAAGAGCCGGTAGTTAAAGAGGAAATTGTTAGAGGGAAAAATATAAACAATACGCCACACGAATACAAACTCATTCAAACAGAAGAAGAAATAAACGCTCTCGTTACCTTACTCCTTTCACAAAAAGAAATTTGTTTCGACACTGAAACATCTTCATTGGAATATTTTTCGCTAGATATTGTGGGCATGTCATTTTCTGTTACTCCCTCCGAAGGCTATTACATTCCCTGTCCGCCTGATTTTGAAAAAGCAAGCTCCATCTGCTCACTTTTTAAACCTGTTCTAGAAAGCAAAACAATTGTCAAAATCGGGCAAAACATTAAGTTTGACATGCTTGTGTTAAAAAGATACGGTGTTGAAGTAGCTGCGCCCCTCTATGACACCATGATAGCCCATTATCTTATTGAACCCGACACGCGACACGGCATGGATTATCTCAGTGAAACATTGCTGGGATACACACCAGTATCCATTGAAGAACTGATTGGAAAAAAAGGCAAAAACCAAAGAAGCATGCGTGATGTACCTTTGGAAAAAATTGCAGAATATGCGGCAGAAGATGCTGACATTACACTACAATTAAAAAATGTAATTGCACCACAAGTGGAAAAACATGAGGTGGTTTCCGTTTTGCAAAATATAGAACTGCCGCTGATACCTGTGTTGGCTGATATGGAATTTGAAGGTGTTAAAATTGACAGGGAATACCTCCACTCCTTTTCCAAAGAACTGGAAACAGATATGCTTGCGATACGGACAGAAATTTTTGAAATGGCGGGTATGGAATTTAATCTAGACTCGCCAAAACAACTGGGTGATGTGCTGTTCGGAAAAATGAAACTGCCAGAAGATAAAAAAACATCCACAGGACAACATGCTACCAACGAAGAAGTGCTATCGCGCTTAGCCGGTGAATACCCTATTGCAGACAAAATATTAACGTATCGCGAATTAACGAAGTTAAAATCGACCTATGTGGATGCCTTGCCTGAAATGATAAATGCTAAAACAGGACGTGTTCACACCACATTTAACCAAACCATTGCTGCCACAGGCAGGCTCAGCTCCATTGGCCCTAATCTTCAAAACATCCCTATTAGGACGGAGCGGGGACAAAGGGTGAGAAAAGCTTTTGTTGCACGTGATGGAGATCACCTACTGGTATCAGCTGATTATTCGCAAATTGAATTGCGCTTGGCAGCAGAAATTAGCGGTGATGAGAACATGCTGGATGCGTTTAAAAAGGGACTGGACATTCATCAGGCTACAGCCGCCAAAGTTTATGGTGTAGGGTTGAATGATGTGACCAAAGAAATGAGAAGCAAAGCAAAAATGGTCAACTTCGGTATTATATATTCTATTTCTGCATTTGGGCTTTCGCAACGTTTGGGCATTCCTCGTAAAGAAGCGGCAGAGTTGATTGACAATTATTTTATCCAATACCCGAAACTAAAAGACTATATGAATTCCACATTGGAGTTTGCCCGCCAGAATGGATACGTAAAAACGATGATGGATAGAAGACGTTACCTAAAAGATATTAATTCACGCAACTATACTGTGCGTGGTTTTGCAGAACGAGAAGCTATTAATTCGCCCTTGCAAGGCAGCGCTGCCGATTTGATAAAAATGGCCATGGTTGATATACATCGCCAATTTAAAACACAAAATATTAAATCAAAAATGACTTTACAAGTTCATGATGAGTTGGTGTTTGATGCACTGGTGAGCGAGGTGGATGTGATCAAGCCAATTATTCACTCTTGCATGGTAAACGCTTTTAAAACATCAGTTCCATTAGAAGTAGAAATTGGAGTAGGCAAAAACTGGTTAGAGGCTCATTAGGTGTCTTTGACCCTGTATTTTGGGGTATTTGCCAATAGTACTAGAATTTGTAAATGGTTTTTCCTACATTTGGGTAAGATTTAAAACCGGGTATGAAATATCTCTACTCACTCTTATTGTATTTTCTTGTTGTTTTCAATTGCCAAGCTCAGTTGAGTGTTACTGGTGGTAACAGTGCGGCTGCTTTGGTTGACACGTTGGTGGGCACAGGTGTAACTGTTTCCAACATTGTTTATACCGGAAATCCCGCCTCTAAAGGAACCTACCGATGTGCAGGAGGGTGTAACCTCGGATCTCCAAGCGGAGTGTTTCTTACCAGTGGACGTGCAAATCAAACCCCAACATCGCCTTCTTCTGATTTTCATAGTGAAGATATGTTTGGATTGGGCGACCCAGAACTTGACACCATTGTTAAACCTGATACCACCACAGATGCTGCTATACTTGAATTTGACTTTACTGCTGCAACAGACAGTATTCGTTTTAAATTTATTTTCGCTTCTGAAGAATACAATGATTATGTAAATGTATTTAATGATGTTTTTGCCTTTTTTATATCAGGACCAGGAATAACTGGAACAAAAAATATAGCCTTGGTTCCTGGAACCAACATCCCGGTTTCAATTGATAACGTTAACAACGGTGGCCCCTACCCAGGTGTTGCTACCGGCCCATGTACCAATTGTCCTTATTACCACGATAACGCAAGCGGTGGTGGCGGCTCTATATTTTTTGATGGCTTTACCGTGCCTATGTATGCAGGCATAAAGGTTATGCCTTGCCAAACTTATCACATGAAATTTGCTGTTGCAGATGTTCGTGATCATGCTTTTGACACCGGTGTATTCCTTGAGGCAAACAGCTTTTCAAGTTTCGGTCAGATACAGTTGTTTGCCGGTGGCCAACTACAATCTAATAACGATACTGTTTTCGCTTGTTCCGGTGACACTATACAATTGTCTGTGAACCCTGCGATGAATTATCTCTGGAGCAATGGCGATACCACGCAAACCATCACCGTTACAGAAGCTAATTTGTCAGCTAGTGGTACCTACACTTGTGCAATACTCAATCCAGGAATTCTCTGCTTTGCATATACTACTACTATAAGAGTAGTATTTATAGATCCCAATGCTGTTATCACTCCATCAGGTTCAACAACGCTTTGCCCAGGAGATTCGGTTGTACTTCAATCAAACAATGCTAATTCTTATCTATGGTCTAATGGGGCCACAACACAAAACATTACCGTTAGCACGTCCGGAAATTATACTGTAACCATTACGGATCTCCCTGCTTGCACCAGTGTATCAGCACCAGTGAATGTCTCTGTTTCTTCGCCTGTGGCCAACGTTACAGGGGTTACTTCTATTTGTGCGGGGCAAACCACAACATTAAGTGCAACCACAGGTTTAAGTTACGTTTGGTCAAATGGTGCAACGTCACAAACTATTTCTCCGGGCACATCAGGCCCCTTCACGGTTACCGTTACTTTTAATGGTGGGTGCACAGCCACGGGGACTGCCAACGTGGTTGTTAATGCATTGCCAGTTCCGACCATTACGGGAAACAATTCCATTTGCCAAGGCAGCAATACCTCTTTAAATGCTGGAGCCGGATTTACATCCTACCTCTGGTCAACAGGAGCAACAACAGCATCTATTAACACCGGAGCATCAGGAACTTTTACAGTAACTGTAACCAATGCCAGTGGATGCTCTGCTACCACGAGCAGAATGGTGACGGTAAATCCTTTACCTGTGCCTACAATTACAGGAACCAGCACTTTTTGCCAAGGAAACCCATCTACATTAAATGCTGGCGGTGGCTTCTCATCCTACCTTTGGACAGGAGGCGCCACCACACAAACCCTTCAGGTTAGCGCTTCAGGCACTTACGTAGTAACTGTATCCAATGGTTTCGGTTGTACTGCCACCACTTCGCAAATGGTAACGGTAAACCCTCTTCCGGTTCCGGCCATCTCCGGTGCTTCAGGCATTTGCGCAGGTAGCAACGCCACGTTAAGTACAGGAACCACATTCAGCAGTTATTTATGGTCAACAGGTGCTACTACTTCATCGATTGCTGTAGTCAACGCCAATACCTACACCGTTACCGTTACCAATGCCAACGGATGCAGTGCCAGCACCTCCAAATCAATGGTGGTTTTTGCTTTGCCCAGTCCTGTAATTACCGGGAACAATGTTATTTGCCAAGGAAAAAATACAACTTTTGATGTGGGCCCGGGTTACAGTACTTATTTGTGGTCAACAGGTGCTACCTCATCCACCATCAGCGTTAACACAGCCAACACCTTTAGCGTTACCGTAACGGATGCCAACGGTTGCTCAAACAACGCTTCACGGGTACTCACTGTTAATATGGTTCCATCTACCTCCATCACCGGCAGCACAGCATTTTGCCAAGGCAGCAACTCGATACTGGATGCGGGTTCAGGGTTCAGCTCTTATTTATGGAGCCCCGGTGGTGCCACTACCAGAAGTATTAGCACCTCCACTGGTGGCGGATATACTGTTACTATTTCTAATGGTTTTGGATGCACCTCTTCTGCCTCAGCGACCGTTACGGTTCATAGTCTGCCAGTACCTGTAATTAATGGACCATCGGGCATCTGCACAGGAAGCACAGCTACTATTGCTGTCAGCAATTCGTTCACCGGTTACCAATGGTCAAATGGCGCTAATGTATCGTCACTAATCTTATCCGCTCCCGGCATTTACGCAGTAACTGTAACCAATGCCAACGGATGTTCAGGAACTTCTTCTAAAACACTGGTTACATTTCCATTACCTGTTCCAGTGGTAACAGGCAATACGGTGATCTGTCAGGGAAAAACATCATTGCTACAGGCCGGTACTTTCAATTCCTATGTGTGGTCAACAGGCGCCACTACTCCCACCATTAATGCTGGAACTGCTGGAACATATGCCGTTACCGTTACAGACATGAATACTTGTAAGGACTCCGCATACTTTACCTTAACTGTTAATGCGCTGCCTACTCCAACTATCAGTGGCACAGTTGCTTTTTGTAATGGTGACTCCTCCGTTTTAAATGCTAATGCAGGGTACACTTCCTATCAATGGTCCACAGGAGCTACGGCTGCAGGTATAACCATAAAAACTGCTACTTCTTACCAGGTTACCGTCACCGATGGTAACGGATGCACAGCAACAGCCACCCAGCCGGTTACTGTTTGGGCATTGCCTAACCCTATAGTATCAGGAGCTGCTGCCATTTGCGCAGGATCACAATCCACACTTACCACCGGAAGCTTTGCCTCTTATTTATGGTCAACTGGAGCAACAACACAAAGCATCTCTGCAGGTGCAACCAATTCATACAGTGTTACCGTAACCGACAATAACGGTTGTGAAAAAACATCGGTACCGTTTGCTTTGCTGGTGCGACCCTTGCCTGATGCTGTTTTAAGCAACAATTCAATTATTTGTAAAGGAAAAAGCACGTTGCTTAATGTGCAGTTTACCGGAACACCGCCTTTCCATTTTTCTTACACAAATGGATCAACAACCACTGGACCGTTAACCACTAACAATTACACTTACGCAATCAATATATCTCCATTAGCCACCACAACTTTTTCACCTACGTTGGTGCTAGATGCTTATTGTACAGGAAACGTTTCTGGGACAGCGCAAGTGATCGTGAATCCGCTGCCTCAACCTACCATAACAGGCCTTGCAGAAATTTGTGACGGACAAACTGCCACGCTGGATGTAGGTGCGTTTGCATCTTACCTGTGGTCAACCGGTGAAACATCACGAACCATTGCTGTTGACACCACTTCCATTTACAGTTGCATAGTAACCGATGGCAATGGATGCAAAAACAATACGCAACACACCTTCACTGTTAACGAAACTCCGGTGATTAGTTTCACTAACGACACCAGCCTTACCTGCGAAGCCCCAATCATTCATTTCACCAATACATCAGTCTATCCTTCGTTATCTGTATTTGCATGGGACTTTGCAGACAACGCTTTATCCTCAGAAGAAAATCCTGAGCACCAGTTTTCACAGGCGGGAAATTATCCTATCAGCCTTACCATCACCACCGCTAAAAATTGCACAGCCACACTCACCAACAATCTTGATATTATTTTTTATCCTTTGCCTGTTGC
>JAYTNW010000184.1:0-2168 GCA_043748115.1 Bacteroidota bacterium
CTAAATGATAAACGCAAAATTTCAAGCACACTTCTTTTTAACACTGTCTTGTTAACATAAGGTGGTGCCTCACTGTCTTGAAAGGTAGGTTAACGGGTTAATTTCGCAACATAATTGCACTCAACCTGCGTTAATACTGCTTATGAAGTTAAAACACATTATTGTTACCTCAATTATTGCCCTAGCAGGGCTTATTGCCACAGCCGGTTATGCGCAACGCATCACCACGGAAGATTATATCAGGCTGTATAAAAACGATGCCATTAAGGACATGGTAAAAACCGGTGTTCCTGCCTGCATCACACTAGCGCAAGGTATTTTTGAAAGCGAAAGTGGTAACAGCGATCTTGCAAGAGAAGCCAATAATCACTTCGGCATTAAATGCCACAAAGATTGGACAGGAGCTTCTTTTCATAAAGATGACGATACCCGTGATGAGTGCTTTCGTAAATATAAAAATGCATTGGAGTCTTTTGATGACCATTCGGAGTTTTTACGCACCCGAGACAGATATGCTTCATTGTTTAAATTAGATGCCAATGATTATAAAGGATGGGCGCATGGCTTAAAGCGTGCCGGCTATGCCACCAACCCACACTATGCAAGTAAACTTATTGAACTTATAGAGCGCTATAATTTGATGGAGATAAATACCGAAGCTATTGCTGTAATGAATGGTAAGCCAATGAAGGAAATGGCTGAAGAAAGTCCGGTAAAAAAAAGTACGACTGAGCAAAGAACAATTACTGTTCATGATAGCCCTGCCAGCAAAGGCAATGAAACCGTTACTGCACAGATTGATATCAACAAGGCAACCTATTATGCTTCAGAAAACAATGTTAAATACATCGTATCAAAAACAGGCGACACCTGGCTGTCCATAGCCAAAGAGAATGAAATGATGTTGTGGCAAATTTTAAAATATAACGATGTGGACCGTGAAGATGTGCTGCGTGATGGAACAGTGGTGTATATAAAACCCAAGCGCAACTCGGCTTCAAAAGAATATCATGTGGTTAAAGCAGGAGAAACAATGCGAGACATTTCACAGATGTATGCCGTTAAACTAAACCAGCTATATAAAAAGAACCAGATAGAACCCGGAACCACTTTAAGGCCAGGAGATAAAATAAGGCTCAACAACTAACACAACTTTGCTTTTTAACAGGCTAAACGTTTTTCACTTTTGTTTTGCAGTTGCCGCCCATTTGGTTGTGCTAACGGCTGGCGCCCAGCAACGGTATGATTTTGGCGCGCCATTAACCATTCCATTGGTTTTAAAAGGTACTTACGGGGAAATACGAACCAATCATTTTCACTCTGGCATCGACCTTAAAACAGAAGGCAGAGTAGGGTTGCCTGTTTTGGCAGTAGCCAATGGATATGTGTCGCGCATTAAAGTAGATGAATACGGTTTTGGCCGCGCCATCTACATCACACATGACAATGGCTATGTTTCAGTTTATGCGCACTTGCACAAATTTTGCGAGGCCATTGAACAGCCGGTCTATGCTATGCAAAAATCATCAGGAAGCTTTAGCACCGAATTGTTTCCAGCCAAAAATAAAATAAGAATTTTAAAAGGAGACACCCTTGCTTTTTCTGGTAATTCAGGGGGCTCTGCTGGTCCACATCTTCATTTTGAAATTCGCAATGCCAAAACCGAAATCCCTCTGGATCCGCTTGACTATGGTTTTGTTTTTAAAGATGATATTCCACCGGTGCTTTCGGCTCTAAAAATTTATAGCGTTAACGATGATTTTTCAGAGATTAATACACTTTACCACGTGTATCCTAAAACCGTTGACGGACAAAGTTTTTTTATACCAACGGCAATCCATGCAGCTGGCAAGGTGGCTGTTGCCTTTAGCGCTTACGACAAAGCTAATGCAGACGATGCTACATTAGGACTTAAAAAAGCAGAGTTGTTTTGCAATGGAAAGCTTATTTATGCCTATCGCATGAAGGCCTTCAGTTTCGAGGAAAATAAACTCGTAAATGGCCACATTGATTATGCAACCAAACAAAATGGTGAAGGAGTTTTTGAACGTTGTTTTGTAGTTCCCGGAAACAGCTTTAGTCAGTATTATGCTGTGGTAAACAAGGGCATCATAAACATGGCGGCATCAGATACGATTAAATGCGAACTGGTGCTTACCGATGCTGCC
>JAYTNW010000185.1:0-1992 GCA_043748115.1 Bacteroidota bacterium
CGCTTCGTCAGTGGAGAACCTATGCCTACGATTTTCCAATGCCCCCTTTAAAAAGCAAGGACGATGTTATTAAAGTTTTTATTTGGAACTATGACAAGAAATCGTTTCTGGTGGATAATATAAAAGTTTCGTTTCATCAATATAGCGACAAATCGGCTAAACGGTAACCAAGAAATATTTATTAATCAAATCTTCAAACCCGATGTTCTCATGCTCCATCTCTATTCCCTATATTTGCCTCAAACACCTTGATGTTATAAATGCCGGTACAGTTTGCAAATCCTTCACTTCTTTGGTTACTCTCCCTTATTGCCATTCCGGTTATCATCCATCTATTTAATTTCAGACGATTTAAAAAAATAGATTTTACCAACGTAAAGTATCTTAAAGAGCTTAAAGATCAAACGCAATCGCAATCGCGTTTAAAACATTTGCTAGTTCTGATATCAAGAATTCTTGCTATCGCTTTTTTAGTGCTTGCCTTTTCGCAACCGTTCATCCCTAAAAACAAATCGGCAGCATCAGGAGGCCAAGCAGTGGTAAGCCTTTTTATTGACAATTCCTTCAGCATGAAAGGCCTGAGTAGCGAAGGCAATTTGCTAGATGAAGCAAAAACTAAGGCACGCGAGGTGGCCAATGCATTTCCTGCGTCAGCACAATTTCAGTTGCTTACCAACAATTTTGCAGGGGAGCAACAGCGCTTAATGGGTAAGGAAGAATTGTTGGACAACATTGATAAGATAAGGGTATCACCTGTATCAAAAACCGCAAAAGAGGTCTTTACTCGTCAGAGAGATGCTCTCAACTCCAATTCATCTCTCAACAAAACAGCTTTTTGGTTCAGTGATTTTCAGAAAAATTTTCTTTCTGATGTTCTACCTGCCGACACCACCATTAAATTAAACGCTGCGCTTTTAAACGCTTCTGAAACAGGAAACATTTATATTGACAGTTGCTGGCTATCATCGCCTGTAATACAACGCAACACACCCGTTGAGCTTAGTATAAAAATTAAAAACACTGGCAATAAAGATGATGTTGATGTGCCACTTAAATTTACAATTAACGATGCTCAAAAAGCAGCCACTACATTGCGGGTAACCGCTAATAGTGAAGCCATTGCTAAAATAAATTTTACTGTTTCACAAAGCGGCTGGCAAAATGCCATGGTAACTGTGGATGATAATCCAATAACATTTGATGACTCATATTATTTTTCATTTAAACTAGCCGACAAAATCAACCTATACCATATTGGTAGGGGACAAAATATATTTATTAAAAAATTACTTACTGAAAATCCGCTTATCAGCTACACTTATTCAGGAGAAAGTGGCGTTGATTTTTCTAACCTTACCAAGAGCAACGCTGTTATCCTTTCTGACCTAAAAGAGGTTCCGACAGGAATGAGTGATGAACTGGCAAAATTTGTTTCGCGAGGAGGCACATTGATTGTTTTTCCTGATACACTCATCAATCCCTCAGGGTATTTGGCGCTCACTGCAAAAACACAAACAGATAATTTTATTTCTCTTATTGGCAGCAAAGATAAAATTGGTAAAATTGATTTTGACAACGACCTTTTCTCCAACATGTTTGACAAAATTCAGGAAAACATGAATCTCCCTGACATCATTTCGCATTACAGCCTCACCTCCACTGTACGATCCAATCGTGAGGTGTTGTTACGGCTGCAAAGTGGCGATCCTTTTTTAAATCGCTATAAAAACGGGAAAGGTTACGTCTATATTTTCGCTGCGGCAGCACAGCCTTCCTCGTCAGCATTTGTAACACATGCCTTGTTTGTTCCTGTTTTGTTTAAAGCCGTGCTACAAAGTATTCCTTCGCTCCAGTCCTCTTTCACCATTGGCAGTAAAGATTTTGTTAGTTTTCCTTACCCCTTATCAACAGAGGAGGTTTTACACTTGGTCAATACTAAATTAAATACAGACCTGATCCCCGAAGCCCGTTCGTCACAGGGTGAAACATCTC
>JAYTNW010000186.1:0-13568 GCA_043748115.1 Bacteroidota bacterium
TACGTAACAAAGGGAGTAATTTGTACAAACACCGAACTTGGATGAATCCACTATAGTTATCCCATTGCCATAATTTACAACCTGAATAGACCCAAGCCTGCTCCCACTTCCTTCTGCCAGCATTGCAGTGCCTGTGTACGCATTTAACCCATAATTATAACTTGGGTCCATCTTTCTAAATGTACAATTACTTACCACAACATCACTTCTTGTCGCAACAATTCCGGCAGTCATGTTATAAAAATAATTCGTGTAAACAGATGTTATATTTATTGTTACATCCCTAACATCCATCCCTGCTTTTGGTAATGCAAAATGAGCGGGCTGGTTTACGTAGTTCGGTTTAAATGCCGCAGCAAACAAGCCAAACGTAGCACCGTCAATTTCTATAAATGTACTGTTGCCACTACTTTTCTGCGGCACATAAATTCCCGTCACACTATTAGTAAGTGCTGATTTTAAAACATGCAACTCACACTTATCATTAGCATAAATAGCCACATCGGCATCACTTATCCGGCTCTGCTCTTTCAACCACATTTTGCCCGATACATTCATATACACCCCTCGCCACATGCTATCGCATCCTTCAATCACCGTAATATTTAAAACTAACTTTCCTGTTGCTGTCACCACAATTTTTGCTCCTGCATAAGTCATAACCTTGCACTGCTGAAGGCACAGGCTATCATTAACAACCAGAGTATCAGTTATTATAATTGCTTTATTTACATATCCTGCCAAAAGTGTTGAACTCATCGTATCGTTCGACCAAAAAATAGTAGTATCCGTCACACACGGCCGCAACGGTGGTTCCACCACCGTCACACAAACACTGTCCATCCACACCGTATTAGCAGGCGATGTTACTGTAGCCACATTGTAATGACTGTTGCAGCTTCCAGGGGTAGTAAAATTCCCTATTACCGTAAACGTACTGCACTGCAAACTTAGTAGCGTAACGTTTGTTGGCAACGTTCCACCCGTGCGCACAAAGTTGGGTGCAACATCCGTAAGCGTTGCTGTTTGTGTGTTTATACTGTTGTTGCAAACGGTAATGTTAAAAGTAAAATTCTGGTTCACGGTAACAGTATCTTCAACAGTGGTTTTCGTTACGCTCCAGCAATCTGCACATTGGCTGCTTCCCATGCTAAAGTTGGTAGTATTGTTAAACGCAGCAAGCGATGTTACCGTATCTCCGCAATAGGATAATCCGGTAACCAAAACATCGGGCAGCACATCACCTCCGGCAAACTCACATCCGGCATTCAATTCAAAAACAGTACACACAATTTCTGATATGGGCATTCCTCCGTCAGTAAATCCTAAGCTTTGCATTTGCACAGTAGTTACAGGCCACAGCGCAGGCCCTCCCGTCAGTTGTACTGCTAATCCGCCATGCACCAATGTTGCGCTTATCACCGTTAAGCCAGGCACTAAACCCAATAACTCCACCTGGTTTAAATACACAAATCCGTTATTCGAACTTTTATGGCAGGCTGTTATGGTTATGTTGTCGCACAAAGCATACGTAGCCGGTGTGTATGTTTTTCCTTCATTGGTTAGCAAAGTTGGCGTTAGGTTATACCCGATTTGTACCGAGTCCACTCCGCACACCTGGTCGGGTAGCTGGCTCTGCACCGGAAAGCCGCTACAGTTCCAACCGTAATAAAAATAAAAGTCTGCATCGGTTCCGCACTCTTCAAAGTCAGCACATAACTCACCCGTTATCACACCTCCGCTATTCAACGTATTAGCCAAAGCAATTATGCCATTAACTGCCTGTATAGGTGTTCCGTTGGTTGGTGTAAAAACCCAGTTTGTCAAATCGTTAGCAGTATTGGGTACACCAATAAACACAAAATCGGCTGCCGTGCTACCACTTGCAGTGTAATTAGTAATGTCCATTTCCCAGCACAGTTGCGCCTGTTGCGCTTGTATAGTGGTGCTGGTAAGGGTAACATCAAGGTTAGGGTTTACCACCAATGTTTGAATATTTTGTGTGGAGGGTATGGGTAATGTATCCACCTCCTCAAAACCGCAACCTGCCTGTGGCTGGCAAACAGAAGCGTAGCCGCCAAAGCTTATTTGTATATCCCTCAGCAGGGGTGTAACAGGGTTGGTGTTGCAGGCAATGGGTTCTAATATGCAATCAATGGTTTGTTGCGTGTACTGGTCGCCCAAATATGTATTCACATCTCCTTGTGCAGGCACAACGTTATCATCCACACAGCTAAATGCAGGCAAATCATTTCGGGTAAACACCACCGTTCCTGTGTTAGTGGTAACATTAACAGCAAAGGGCCCTGTAGTGTGGGGTGTAAAATTGTTGTTTTGTGTATAGGCAAAATCTGTTTTAATACTCGCACTGGCTAAAACGTAACCAGTTGGTATTTGAAGGGTAATAGTATCAGGCAATAATGAAACAGGGCGATATTCAAAAGGATACACGTCAACCGAAGCTACCTGTCCCTTATTTCTGTAATTGGCAATATCACTGTATGCAATAACCGACATTTTCTTATTACAGCCGCTGCTGTTAATAATTTTGCTGATGTTAAATCCTGAATGTGGAAAAAAATAATGCCTGCCACCCAGTGTTTCGCACCGGAATAAATAGTGGTTCACGTAAACACTGTCCGCGGGGTCATAACCCGTTTGGTTGCTAACAGTAAATCCCAGGCCATTCAAATCTGAAACGTTAGACGCCATTTCCGGTATTTGCGCAGTTGCTTGTTTTCGGCCGCTCATCCACATGTTGTTTTCTATATTCGACTGGCATATCACATCATCTAAAATAAAACCTGTTGTAACTTGAAAATTACCACAAACATGGTATCGCACTTTTAGCCTGTAACGTTGCCCTGCTTCAAATCTTAAAAAAGGGTAGTTGTTATTCGTGTTGCTGCCAAAGGTTTGTATGTTACCTCCTGTGGTATCAGTAAACGAAAACAAAAACTCATTCAGTGCTGCACTGGTGTCTAAACAATGTTGGTAAGCCTGCGCACCATCAAACCTTACAATGCGCTGGGTTACTAAATCATTAGCATTCACTCCATAGTTTCCGCAGTCAATGCAGGCATTGGCTCCTGCAATTATGGTATCAATGTAAAGTACCACACTGTCAACCACCAATTTCATGGTATCCAATCCGGCTGGTATTTTTCGGCTTAATTGCAAATACCTCAATATGCCACCCGATTGTCGCAATTGATCGTAGGTGTATCCAATTCCACCACTTGCATCTCCATCTTGAAAATGTGCCGATAGGTAGTCTTCCAGTGTATCTGAATAGGAACTGAAATTTTTATTTAAATAATTTTCAAATTGCTTGTAATAACTGTCTCCTTTTATTATCTTCGTCATGCCTGCATCTGCACGGCTGTCATCGTTTGTATCTCTAAACCCGTAACTCATCCTTTCCATCTTGTACCTGCTGTTAATCACACCTGGAGCAACGCATCCCGGGCAGTGTACTGCAATCTCATCTCCTTTGTAGGATAATGGCAGCCATCTTTGCAAGGGGTCTGTTATAGTGGGAGGCGTAACATGGTTTACTCCTGGTGTAAGTACAAAACAATTGTTAGGATTTGGCATTACCAAAAAACTGGCCCTGTATTTCGATTTGGGTATATCGTTTCCCGTGCAGCATCCTCTTAAAGTATATTCAAAATTACCACTGTCAAGCATTGCTTTAAAGTTGTTGGCATTCATATTAAAATAAAAGTGGTAGGTGTTGCCATAACATAGGTTCGTATCATTTTCTGCATAATAAAAATCGGGTAGCAAAGTCACCGTATCATTTTGCGCAGCACGGTAATATACCAATTTAGCCGTGCGCCACGGCTCCTGCATGCGCAGCAACTCATCGCAGGTCACAGTGGCCTGTAACCATCCATTCAATGTGCAATTACCAAGTGGGGCAGTGCATCCAAATAACTGGTAGTCATAATCGCTTATAACCATTGTTTTTAATTTTACCCGCATTATTGCTGTATCCCCGTCAAAACTGGCATTTGCAGGCACCGCTATATCTGTAACCGTTGGAAAAAACGCTAATTTCTGATCAAGGTCATACGTGGTTCCTGCCGCATGTGAACTTAAATATTGTCCCGGAAAACCGGATAAATTTAATTGCGCCTGTGCCGATAGGCCACATTTACTTACTCCAAAATTACTGTTGCCTGTTACTTTTTCTATAGTCCAATGGTTGTAAATTTTGGATACATTAAACAGTGCATTATCAGTCTCGGCACATTGCAGTGTGTTAAACGATATTTCAAAAGTGTCCTTCTCACCAAAGTTTACAATTTTAAAAGTGGCACTATGTATCGCATCAGGTATCAATCCCTGGCAAAGCCAATCCGTTCGCAAAACAGTATTTACAGTATATGAGCATTGGCTGGTACTTGTTTTGCCATGTACAAAACTCGAATTGGGTATTAATGATAAATAATTAAGGCTATTGGGAAGTGAAGCATTTTGATCAAAAACAAAATTAATGGAGTCTAACGCTCCTTTTCCTGTATTGGTTATTCGTAACTTTCAGGGTGTTAAAGTGCTGTTCAAACAGCTAAAATCATACAAGGGATCAGCAGGTAAAATTCGCTCTACTAAAAAAGACGGTACGTCACCGTCATTAATGCTGTACTCCGTATCATAACCATTAAGGCAACTGTTACAGAAATTACTTCCCGTTCCGCTGTTATTGCAGTGCCAGCTCAGGTTAGCAGTAACAGTTCCACAAAGAGAGGGTTCTGTAATACACAAATTGGTATGCACCGCTTGCCGTATCACCAGCGTATCATCCACACCCAAAACAAGAGGTATGTTGCTGCCAGTGTTACTATAAACTCCATTAAGGCCAATAGCATATTGTATGGCATCTGTAGTAATCCGATTACAAAATTCACTTGCATCTTTGGTAAAGGTAAACTGCATATCCAGTTCAGTATTTCCTGAGTTTTTGTAATAGAAAAAAAGGTATGATGGGGTATTATACTTTACTTTTAAATTGGCAAGCAGTGTAATATCTGCCAAAAAAGGAATGCCAATGTTAGTTGCCGTAAAAGTATTGTTACTGCTCCCTGCACCTCCATTAATTGTTATGATATTACCTCCGCTTAGCACATCCGTAAAGGTCTGAACCAAATTAATACTCGGAAAAGCTCCTGTTGCAGGCAATACTGAACAATTAATAAAAGCACTGTAGGTAATAGTTACATTTCCTGTTGCATCAAATCTCAGCTTTTTTCCATTGTCTAATGAAGTAATGGCGGTTATGCCTGCGCTCGCGTTCAAATCCTTTAAAAATATTTCGCTTACTGTTGTACAACTTGGGTTACTGACAGAAAGCGATGCATCAATCAAAATCTGCACGGGCGTTGTTGCATTAAACGCAAGACTATACACATTCTGCTTACAGGCACCCGTCCCGTTTGTTGGTGGAGTTAAGCCAATGGTAAGTGCTGCCATTGCTACACTTGTGCTTAAAAAAGTAATTAGCGCAATCAGGAAAAATGATTTTGCTTTTGCAAAAAAGCAATTAAAGAGTTGGTTTTTCATTTTGAGTTTGTTTTAGTTATTTCAAATTTTTATAGTTCGGTTGGGGATCGTATGCTTTAGCTAAAAAATAGTTATTGCAGGTTTTAATTCTGTTTGTAATGCGGTTTTTGTATCGTTAATGTCTTTAGTGGCAATTTCTTTTTTAATATTTATTTAGCGTGTTTGGTGCATTTAGTGGCAAAAAAACAATTTGTCCTATTTAGTGTGTTTAGTGCATTTAGTGGCAAAAAAAATCGCGCGGTTCTCAGTTATCTGGTTCTAGGTACCTCGAAGCACCCACTACACAAATAAGCCAAGCCCGCGCTTTCGCTAGCCTTGTGCTTAATCTTGATGATGTTTTGAAATTCGCGGTTTCCTACACAAGAATATTGCTAACGCAATTTTATAATATGTCTTTCTTTACTTTTTTAACCCATTTGTAAATTTGTATTTATTCGTCATTCGTAGTTATTTCAATCAAAACATTAACCAATAAAACATAACTGTCAAAATTTTTAACATAAAAAAAGCCCCACCGCTTGCGCAGTAAGGCTCTCAGTCCAAACAAATTCAAAAAAAAATTACACAGTTATTTTCAGCAGTTTAACATCAAACAACTCATGTTCACCTGCTATTAAATCAACATTACTGTAAGTTTGCTTTTCATAGTGCTCAAGTTCAAAGGAAAGGTCGTATTCCAATTCAGGGTTTATCAAACGCTTCGCAAAGTTTCCGTCCTTATCAGTCATCTCTTCAAAAACAACCTTCTCCTCGTTGGTTACTTTATCTTTTCCAACTATAGTAACTTTCACTCTCCTCAGGTCAGCACCATCAGTGTCGGTAACATTACCTTCAATCACAGTTTGGCGGTGCAGGTCAATAACCTTCCTCGCTTCCTTATACTGTGCAAAAAAGTCAGGATGGCTAAACTCAAAGTTCGCCATTTCATTATCCATTCTGTCCTTCAGCATTCTATTCACAAGCTTGCAGTTAGCGCGTATGTTTTCTGTTGCAACGGTACGCACAATAATCTCACCGCGGGGCGATGAAGTGTAACTGTCAAATGCCATGATCATATCCGATAGCGCAGTTATCTCAGCAGCAGTAATACCATAAGTTACTTTATCAGCGGCACTCATGTCCTGCGCAGCTTTTAAAATGTTTTTGGAATAAGCAACTGCCTTATTGCTGGTGCCATAGTATATTAGGCTAAAGTAAATTTTCAATTTCCCCACCAGTTCCCTGTTGTCAACAGCATAAGCAAAACTTCTTACCTTTCTGCAAAGTGCATAAGCAGCAGTAGCCATTTCAAATTTCTTCTTTTTCTTCTCTTGTGCAAATCCTGTTATTCCGGCTTTCTGTATTTCAAGGTCTGCCTTTATTTTTGCAATAAGTGCGTCAAACTCTGTGCTGGTAGTTGTCATCGAAACCAATCCGGCCCATGTAGCAGCAAACATGTCTAATATCATTTGTACTGCTAAGTACATCCTAAAACTATTATTGTCATTTTTTTTCATTATCGTATTTTTTGTTGGCGGATTTTCCAAAGCAAATACCGCGTAAACTTGGCAGGTTACTACTGCCATCTCTATTACTTATTTATCATGGAGTAACCAACCATTGCGTTGTTTTTTCACGAGGCATTCAACCAAACCTCAAAAGTGTTTCCGCATGTCAAAGAACGACTTTCATGTAACTTTATGTCGCATGATTGTTCAACGCATATAATTTCCGCAGGTACTCGTTTCATTTGTTTTTAAATAACATTTTTATAAACCTACTCTGTAAATCTAATCAGTATCACCCCGTTTTAGGGTGATACACTTCACCCTGCATTTGCATTACATTCAACGCAGCTTGTAAGTATTAATACCCATTACTACATTTACCTCACTTTTAATTATTGCTTTTTTAACAAAAGTTTACGCCCATGAGCTCAGTAACTCCCCTGTTGGCATCAGTATGCGTTGCCATTCGCGAACCCATCCTTGCAAAATATATTTACAATTACCTCAAAGAGAAAAAAGGTTACAGTTTTCTTGATACAGCTCATCATGTTTCCGATGTATTAAAATTTAAAAACAGCCATAAAAACATAACACTCTATTTCGATATACATTTAAATGGTATAAAGGATATTGATCATGCAGTCTCCATAACACAACAGGTATCAGCAAATCAAACAATAGTTTTATGTTACGAAAACGACATTCCCCTCATCGAACCTTTAATTAAATTAAATTATTCTGGTTATATTTTAAAAACCAGCGAAGACTACGCGCTTAACAATGCCATTAAAAAATACAGGAACAACCGTACCCACACCGATCACCTCATTACAAAATTCTACCAGCAAAAAAACGCACTTTCAAAACAAATAACAGGGCCTTCCGGCAAAGCCATTCTTACAGAAAAAGAATTTGAAATTGTAAAACTTCTTTTCGATGATTTAAAGCCCTCCCAAATTTGTAAAAGATTAAATGTATCCATTAACACCTTTAAAACACACCGCAAAAACCTCTCCGTTAAAATTCATAGAATTGGCTTTCATAATATAAAAACCTACTTATCAAAGCAACGCGACATGGGTTTGGAATAATTTCCGGGTTTAGTATGCGCTATATTATATGCAATCCAACTCCTTACATTATTTCTACATTCGCCACCCCCTCTTCCCCAGCCATTTCCTCTCAAACTATCATTAAAATCAACCAACGCAAACACCATACATAAACCCACTAATGGCAAAGGTGTCTCGCACTTGCGCCAACCTATCATTAAAATTACGAAGCGCAAACACTATCTATAAACTCCATTCATTTCCAACTTTAAAAAAGTTCTTTTAACACCCAAAGGCTCCTCTCCCTCGAGGGTTTGTAACCGCGAGTGCAACCTCGCGGAAGAGGCCGGGATAGAGGTTACCTGGCACAAGTTTATCACTTACTCTTTTTCCTCAGAGTGTCTCTCCGCTTTTTCTGCCGGCAACTCTGCCATCAATAGAAAAAGAGCTACCATTAATATCAATTATTACCCCACTCAAGTGTTACTTTTACCTACGTCAAGTGTTACTATTACCTCACTTCAGCATAGGTCTCAGCATGACAAAGTGTGACACATCACTGCCTAAACTGTTACTATCTCCTCACTGCAACATAACTCACACCACAATAAAGTGTCACTGTTACCATAATCAAGTATTACTGTTACCTCATTGTAGCATAACCCTCACCATAGTTAAGTGTCACTGTTACCATAGCCAAGTGTTAATGTTACCTTATTGTAACATAACCCTCACCTCAATCAAGTGTTACTGCTACCATAGTCAAGGGCTCCTGTTACCATACTAAAGTGTAGGTCTCACTATAGCGCAGGGTAACTATCACCATAGTGCTGCATCGGGTGTTTTCTCAAATTTAGCTTCTGTAAGCTCAATAAAACATAATCAAGTTACTTTTCGGAAATTATGTCAGTTAACAGCAAAACTGAGTTGCATAATTTATTGCCTGTAATGGTGAGGCCGTGCTTTGTGGGCAATCTACTCCAAAGCTAGGCGGTGATTTACGCAATCAGTATTTAAACAGTCTTGCTTTCATTTGTATTCCAATATCCTCGCTTGGCTTCCTTACAATGGTTCAACAGGTAAGCCATTCAGCGTTAAGTGCAGTAATTTCTGCAAAAGTCATGCACCCGACAATTCTTCTTTAACATGTCTCCTACTTTTGCTCCCGCTAACTCTGTTTTAGCTTTTAAGTATGACACTCTACTTAAAAACTAATTACCGGTTATTTACGTTTATCAATACAATTACAAAACATCAATGTCAACAACGTTTAAGTTTGCGGCCTGGGCTGCATTAGTGCTAACACCTGCATTGCTTATAGCAGGTTGCTCCTCCAAAAAACAACAAACACCTCAACAGGAAAAAAATCAACTATCACAAACTATGACAACAAACATGGATGGCATGCAACTGGCCACCTTCGGCACCGGCTGCTTCTGGTGTACAGAGGCTATTTTCGAATCGCTTAAAGGCGTATCAAAAGTGCAGTCGGGTTATTCGGGAGGGCAAGAAGCCAACCCTACCTACGAGCAGGTGTGCAGTGGCGAAACAGGCCATGCCGAGTGCATACAAATCACTTACGATCCCAATATTATCCGCTATGAGGATTTGTTAGAAGCCTTCTGGCAAAGCCATGATCCCACAACGCTTAACCGGCAAGGTGCCGATGTGGGTACGCAATACCGCTCTGTTATTTTTTTCCATAGCGATGAGCAAAAACGATTGGCTGAAGAGTACAAAACCAAGCTAAGCACATCAGGTGCATTTAAAGATCCGGTGGTTACTGAAATAAGCCCCGCTGTAAAGTTTTATCCAGCAGAAAATTATCACCAGGATTATTTTAAGCTCAACGGCCATGCACCTTATTGCCAGTTTGTGATTTCCCCGAAGATAGATAAGTTTAAAAAAGTATTTAAAGATAAGTTGAAGTAACAAATCTCCTTGCTAAAATTCCTGCCTCGTTAAAGATTTTCAGGCAGGAATTTTTTTTTGAGTGCCGAGTACTCTTCCGGAAAATACAATTTTAATATGGCCACATAATAGTTATAAGGCTTATGTTGAAACGACCATGGCTCCTTTTTATACAAACGATCATTGGTAAAATTTCCATCGCCATCCTTTTCAAGGGTTTTCACTAACGAGTCATTATTCAATAGCGAAGGGTCTTTTAAAATTTTAGGATAATCCACAGCGGCCAACTCCATTCTTTTTTCTATTTTCTGGTAATTAATACCGCTCACGTATTTTGGAAAATAAACAGGTCCCAAATTTTTAATCATACGTTTATTGGTTGCTCGCCCCATCCTGTTTACCACCTTGCCGAGCGTACCATCAAAAAGCAGCAAACTTCCTTCTTTTAAGGCACTCATAAAACTAAAGTTATCCCTGTCATTCAGCAAGGTGTTTACCTGCGACTTCACAAAATTGCTGTCGTTATAACTCACCGGAAACAGTGGTACAGGATCATTTGCTATGACCATATTAAAACTACTACCGTTGGCCGCATAGCGCGCATTGTACTCTGTCGCAAATTTTTTGCTGCCTGTCATGGGCGCGGCAAAAGCATAGGTTTTAAACCTGTTCTTTTTAGAAAGTTGTTGCGTTGTTAAATTTTCAAGATAGGCTCTAAGCATGTTAGCAAGTGCACCGCCTTGGCTGTGACCTGTTATTACAAAATCAAAAATATTTTTGGTGTTTAGCTTAGCAATCTGCGCCAGAATATCTTTCCGCATAAAGGCAATACCTAAGGCATAACCGCTGTGCACTGTCGCTGTGGTGTCACGTGCAAACGCATAGCGCCATTTTTCACCGTTAACCTCTATAATCCCTTTTGCCGGTATCATTGCAGATGAAATATTTTCAAGCCAGCTCAATTCCTTATCCGTGGAGCCTCTGAAGCAAATAACGGCCATGTTGCCTTGCTCATACACCTGGTAACAATTGTCAAGCCCGAAAACCGGTGAGGTGTATGATTTTATATATCCGGCAGGAATAATTTCAGCATCACTGGCATACAAATCCAAAAAAGTAAAACTGTTGCACACCATAACCATGTCACGTGCCTCCTGTTTATTAAAACCATTGCTTAACTGCGCAAATGCGATACTTGGGAGAAAGAAAAAAAATAAAAACAAAAAAAATCTCATAGGTTTAAAAAAATGATTATAAAACAAATGCGTAAGGTAAGCTGCTGCTTGCTTACACCTTCATTACAAAAAGCAAAACAAAAGGTGGTTTATTGCACCTAATAATAAGGGAGAGAGGAAAAACCCACTCTCCCTTTCACTAAAGCCGAAGAAGATTATTTTTTACCTTGCTTTTTGGCTTTTTTTTCTGCAGCTTTTTCTTTAGCTGACTTTAAAGGAGTTTTTTTAACTTCCTTTTTTTTGTCCATTCCTTTTGACATGATGTTTATTTTTTACCAAACAATAGTACAACTTATTTTTTTCTGCTTTACAAACCAACGCTCATTTTTTTCAGATGTTTGTAACCTCCAAATGTTAACTATATCCTTCCAGCCCTTTCCGGCATTAACTAGTGCTCGTTTGTTGCTCCGTGAGGTAAACATTCACGATGCCGACTCGCTTTTTTACCTCAGGTCATCGCCAGTGCTCATGCGGTATGTACATCGCCCGCTTTTGTTATCCCGAAATGAGGTGTTTCCATATATACAACGGATTACCGATTCACATCACAACAACGAAGGCATTATATGGGCTATTTGCCTGCGAGAAAAACCGGAGCAACTCTTGGGAACCATCGGGTTTTGGCGAATAGAAAAACAGCACCACCGTGCCGAGATTGGTTATCTGCTAAGCGATAAACACCAAAGACAGGGCATCATGAAAGAAGCGTTGCTCACCATTTTAAATTACGGCTTCAACACCCTACAATTGCACACTGCCGAAGCGCAAGTAAATCCTGACAACGAAAACTCGTGGCAAATGCTGGAAAAAACTGGTTTCACGAGAGAAGCTTGGTTCAAAGAAAATTTTTTTTGGATGGGCAGCTTTCACGACACCTACGTTTACACTTTCCCTGCCTCTGATTTTTTAAATGGTCAATAAAAAAGGAGATACGATTTAAGTATCTCCTTTTTTATCATTATATATTATTTTCTAACGCCTTCTACCGCTAATGTATTTACTTAGTTCATCAATTGATGACTCAAACGTAAACTGATCATTTACCTTGTAATAATTGCCAATGTCATAGGTATAGTCATACGCATATTTTGCAAAATCCAGTTTTGTTTCTTCAAAAGTAAACTGACCCATCAGATCTTTAACTTGCGAGGTAAGCAAACAGTTATTTTGCAACACCTGTTTTGCAATGGTCATTTTGCTATCCTCAAATGATTTGCTGCTGATTGTGTTTTTAAGATCAGAAAAATCTCCAGGACTCATTGGTATAGGGCAACCGATGGGGCCGTTGTAACCGGGAAGATAAGACGGTGGCGGTGGTGGTGGCGCAACAGGCGGTGGTGGTGGAGTGTTGGTGGAGTGAGTCACAGTTGTAGTAGTGGTATGTGTGGTAGTTTGCGATTGTGTTGTGCCATCCATACCAGAAACATTCATATTAAAGTTTCCGCCCTCTCCTCCTACATTCATACCAATAGAAATATTTACATCGTCAGGCCCTCCTGTGGTGGTGGTGGTGGTGGTGGTTTGTGAAACTGCTCCTGCAGGTGCTGGAGGTGGTGCGGGGTTATAAACAACCACTGTTTGATTGGGTGCAGCAGGCGGTGCTTGGGCTATCGGCACTTCGCTAACGGGGCGCAGCACAAATTCACTCTTGTTGTTTCTTTTTATAACAAAAGTGGTTTCCATGCCGGGGTTAAATCCTAGATTAAAATTTTTCTCGCCCAGTTTGGTGTCCTCAAAAATAATCTTCATTTTGTAGAAGTTGGCGTTAAGGTCGGTTAGCTTTACATTGGTTTCTGGCTTATCATTTTGCCTTAATCCGTTAAGGATTACATAAAATTTTTCTCCCTTATCCGTAAACACAATTACGTTAGAGTTTTGGGCTTGTGTAGCAAAACATGCCACAACCATCATAAGTGTTGCTAGTAGTTTTTTCATTTATTAATTGGGTATTTTTTCTTCGGTATCCAACATGATACCAAAGAAGTACAAAATTATGAATTAATTATAAAGTGTGTTTTAGATATCTACTCAACTTATTAATAATTTTTTAACATGCTTGCGGTAAAAGCGGCAGTTGTAAAACCATTCATTGGGTTTCTTCTGCACAGCCTTTCCCTTCTTAATTAATTGCGAACTGTTTCTTAAATTTGCATCCATAGTTAGTTAACACATGAAAGATACAGCCACACTTAGTAGTCAACATTTTATTGAATTAGAAGAAAAACATGGCGCTCACAACTACCATCCATTACCGGTGGTTTTAGCACGTGGCGAAGGTGTTTTTGTGTGGGATGTCGAGGGCAAAAAATATTACGATT
>JAYTNW010000187.1:0-5095 GCA_043748115.1 Bacteroidota bacterium
ATTTGCTACAACCGATGTTATTTTAAGCTCTGTTCCAGCACCTGTTGTTGAAGATTTTCAATCAGCTGTATTCCCTTCAACAGATTGGGCAATTAATAATCCAAACACCGATGATACTTGGGAAAAGGTAAACGGTTACGGTGGGTTTGTGGTTTCACCTACAGCCTCATCAATCTATTTGAGCTTCTTCAGCATCACAGCAGGTAAATTTGACGAACTTTATTTACCTGGTGTTTCATTTGTAAATAACACGACAGCACAAGTTACATTTGATGTAGCTTATCGTCAATACCAGGCAGAAAATGATAAACTTGAAGTATTGGTTTCTACAGATTGTGGTACTACATGGGCTGCAGCTTATACCAAGCAAGGTGCTGCTTTATCAACGGTTGCGGCTTCTACTACTAATTTTGCTCCTAATGCAACGCAATGGCGTACTGAAACTGTTAGCTTAGCGGCATATGTGGGTCAAAACATAGTGATGAAATTTAAAGGAACCAGTAACTATGGTAACAATTTATGGCTTGATAATATTAATGTATCAGGTACAACTGGAATTGACCAAATTGTGAACCAAAATTCAGTGAAAGTTTACCCATCATTAGTGGCTGATAAATTAAATGTAGGGTTGTCATTTGCAGAAAATCAAAATCTTGATGTAGTGATAACAGATGTTTTAGGTAAAAAAGTGTTAGCGATGAATAAAAATAACGTTAAAAATGAAGAAATCAGCATTAACGTTAAATCACTAACATCAGGCACTTATTTTGTTACATTAACAACAGGTGCTGATTCATACACACAAAAATTTGTTAAACAATAAGTAATAATATTTTAGGAGGTAAGGAGTAATCTTCTTGCCTCCTAATTCAAAAAAATAAAACGCATGAAAAAAATCTACACATTAATTTCAGGGTTGTTGATCACATCAGCAACGTTTGCTCAAAGCCTTGTGCCTTTAAACGCTACCAGTATTGTTTACGGTACATCTTCCGATGCACAGTTACAGGCAACCATACAGATTGAAAATACATCTGCCAATGCGCTTGACATCGGGTGCGAGCGAATTGAATTGAGTGTTGTGTCAGGTTCAGAAAATAATTTTTGCTGGGGACCTCTTTGCTACCCATCAACAACCAGTATTTCTGTGTTGCCGGAAACCATTAACCCGGGAGACATTAACACTAGTTTTATTGGCGACTACCAACCTCATCACGGTACTGGTATAACGTCTATTGATTATAAGTTTTTTGATACCAATAACATTACAGATTTTATTACTGTAAACATCCAGTACGATACCCAAACTTTAGGTATTGACAATCCCAATGCCAACACCAACTTTTTAAATGTGGCAAGTCGTCCGGGAAATTCGCTTATTGCAGTGTCTTACAACGTTGCAGGAAGTTCAAAAGGACAATTAAAGATTTACAATGTTTTGGGAAACCATGTTAAAAGTTTAAGTCTAAGCAACAATGGAACCATGGTTATTTCCACTTCAGGAATGGCTAAAGGGGTTTATGTGTTTTGCTTAGAAGCGAATGGTAAAACAGTGGCCACTAAAAAGTTTGTAGTAAGCAAATAAAATCAATAGTTCTATTGCATGTTTGAAAATTTTAAAGTGCAGGGTTCAGTAAGACATTCTTTCTGGACGCTGCACTTTTGTTTTAGCATAATGTACAGTACGCTCTTTAAAATCAAACAGTCTAAATCAAGTAAATTCAATATCATGATTAAAAAATTTATGGCGGCTTTTGCGCTTTCACTACTCTGTTCAGGAGTATTTGCGCAGGCGGTTACCACCACACGCACCATCCCAACAGTGGACGTAAAAACATTGGACGGCAAAACAGTAAGCACCTCAACCTTTAGCAACAATGGAAAGCCCATGGTGCTTGATTTTTGGGCTACCTGGTGTAAGCCCTGTGTAAATTCTCTAAATGCTGTTAATGAGCATTACGCTGAATGGCAAAAGGAAACCGGGGTAAAACTGATAGCCGTTTCGGTTGACGATGCACGCACCATGAGTAATGTGAAGCCTTTTGTTAATGGTAAAGGTTGGGAGTACGAAGTTTATGTTGATCCAAACGGAGATTTGAAAAGAGCTTTAAATGTGGGAGCGGTGCCTTACACTTTTCTTGTTAATGGAAAAGGAGAAATCGTTTCAGTGCACACAGGTTATGCTCCTGGTGATGAAAATGAATTGTACGAGGAAATTAAAAAGCTGGCTAGCGAAACCATTAAATAATTGTAGCTATTGCTGCTGTTGTCATCTAAATATGTTGATGTATTTACTTTGTTTTTTATGTTTGTGCTTACGTCCAACTAATTTCCAATTGCTAATCCAATAAAAAAATTAATCTGTTAAATGAAATTATCGAAACTCAATAAGGCCTGGTGGTTTTCAGCAGTTGCGCTATTTGCTTCTTTAAACAATGTAAATGCCCAAAACTCTCCTGCGGAAATTCATGGAAGTTTTCAGGCAGACGGGCAATACTACTTGAAAGATTCAACCATTGGGGCTTATGAAGTGCCGGAGAAATTTTTAATGAATGCCTATGGCGATCTTGTTTTTACCAAAGGGAATTTTAAAGCAGGAATACGTTACGAGGCATATCAAAATGTGTTACTGGGTTATGATCCCCGTTATAAAGGCAATGGCATTGTTAACCGCTTTGCGTCATATACGGTAGATGATAAATTAGAAGTTACCCTCGGTAATTTTTATGAGCAGTTTGGAAGTGGGTTAATCCTGCGTGGTTATTGGGAACCCACACTTGGCTTTGACAATGCGTTTGATGGCATTAAATTAAAGTACAATCCATATAAAGGAATTTATCTAAAAGGATTGGTTGGTAAGCAACGTTATTTTTTTGAAACCGGCCCCGGACTTGTTCGTGGTTTTGATGGAGAGGTTTCCTTAAACGAATTGGCAGCAAAATTAACAGAGAGTAAAACACGGGTAAATATTGGTGGAAGCTTTGTAAGCAAATACCAACAGGATGAGGATCCTGCATTGGTGCTGCCAGAAAATGTGGCATCATGGGCAGGTCGTTTAGATGTTACACGAGGAAAAATAACGGTTAACGGTGAGTATGTTTACAAGTACAACGACCCTTCTTCTATCAACAAAAACAGTTATAAATACGGAGAGGCCATGTTAATTAAATCATCTTACTCCCAAAAAGGGTTAGGGGTTTTGCTAGCAGCCAAACGTATTGACAATATGAACTTCCGTTCGGACAGGAATGCGAATTTAAACGCCCTACTTATTAATTACCTTCCCGCATTGTCGAAGTACCATACTTATTCTTTAGCCACAATTTATCCTTACTCTACACAACCTAATGGCGAAATTGGTTTTGAAGCTGAGGTTAATTATACTGCTAAAAAAGGAAGTACTGTTGGAGGAAAATATGGAACGAATTTTATCGTTAATTACTCATCAGCCAATGCGCTTGATACCACTGGTTTGGTGGCTGATGCTAATGGGGTGCTTCCAAAAGATAGATACAAAGCGTCATATGATAACGCAGGAGAGGCCTTGTATAAGGATTTAAGTGTAGAAATTAACAAACGCTTGACGGATAAAGTTAAAGTAACGGTGTTGTATGCTAACCAAATGTATAATAAAAGTATTTTGGAAGAGGAGGGGATTGATGGTGTGCCAACGGTTTATGATAATTTGGGCGTGATAGAAGTAGCCTATAAGCTGAACAAAAAATATGCATTGCGTGGTGAACTGCAAGCATTGTTAACCAAGCAAGACATGGGCGACTGGGCATCTGCATTACTGGAATTAACAGCATCGCCAAATTGGTTTGTTGCCGTGGGCGACCAATATAATTTTGGAAACGATGACTCGGAAAAACGTGTGCATTATTTTAATGTAAATGCAGGTTACACGCACAATGCCTCACGCTTTGCCATTGGCTTTGGTAAACAACGCCAAGGGTTGTTTTGCGTAGGCGGTGTGTGCCGACAGGTTCCGGCATCATATGGGCTTTCGCTGTCAGTGACTACAAGTTTTTAATGGTGTAAAAAAATAAAAAAATGAATAAGTTAATCAAAGGTTTTACGGTTTTAAGTGCCGCCCTGTTATTAGGCTCATGCGATAAAGTAAACGATCCTTATCCTCCAAACGATAATCCTGATCCGGTGGCAACTGGAACGCTGCTGGGCACCTTAAGCGATATTACCGTAACCAATTCAACCACCACTTCCGATGAAATGGCTCAGCTAAAAGCGGAATATATTTTTACTGCGTCAACACCTGCCACTGCTAAGATTGTATTTAAATGGAAGGATGGGATGTCGGATACACTTACAGCAACAGGCAGCGGTGCTACTTCTGTTGCATTTGTAAATTTGCCGGTGGAAGTGGAAGGTGTTTCGCCAAACGGAACGCTTCGCTTTATCTATAACTGTGAGGTAACGGAAACGATTAACGGTGATGGCGAATTGTTTATTCCTGCAAAACCCGTGGATCAGTTACTTAATGTGTTAATTGAAGATTTTACTGGTCAACGTTGTAGCAACTGCCCACGCGCTGCTCGTGTTATCTACAACACAATAGAACCTGCTCATCCCAGGCGTGTTTTCTCTATGGGTGTACATGCAGGATCGTATGCTGTGCCTTTTTCTGGCGACCCTTGTTATGAAAATGATTTTAGAACCGTTCCCGGAAATGAGATGGATGCTTACTTTGGCGTAACTGCCATTGGTAACCCAACAGGTATGCTTAACAGAAAAAATGGGGCAATAGGTAAAGTGTTTTTTGATGTACAGTGGAACCAAGAAGTAAATGCACAACTGACGGTGCCTGCTAAAGCGTTTTTAAAGACCATAACCCATTATAATGCTGATAGCAGAAACGTTACCGTAACAGCAGGTGCTGGAGCTTATGACAATGAAATTGGTGATTATCGTATTGCGATGTACTTAACAGAAGACAGCATTGTGGGATGCCAAGAGGACAACCAAGCTGCGCCCAGCACAGTAACCAACTATGTACATAAGAACATGCTCAAGGATGTAATTTTTAGTAATTGGCAGGGCGAAAACTGGGCAACCGACCCTGCGGGTGATGTGAAAA
>JAYTNW010000188.1:0-3304 GCA_043748115.1 Bacteroidota bacterium
GTTAATTGTAAATTATATTGGTCATGGTGGTGAAACAGGATGGTCAGAAGAGCGTGTGTTAACTAATGATGACATTAACTCCTGGACCAACATCAACAAGCTTCCCATTTTTATCACAGCCACCTGTGAATTTAGCCGTTGGGATGATCCGGCAAGGACATCATCAGGAGAGAAAATATTGCTGAGTGCCACCGGTGGTGGAGTGGCTTTGTTTACCACCACACGATTGGTGTTTGCAAGCAGCAATGAAGCCATAAACAATTCCATGCTCAAAAACATGTTTGAGAGTGTGAACCCACGATTAGGGGATATTTGGCTGGCAAGTAAAATACAAAACCTCAACACCAATTCAAGAAATTTTAGCTTATTGGGCGATCCGGCATTGCGAATGCATTACCCAAAATACAAGGTAGAAGCCACCTCTATTAATTCACAACCGCTTGTGGCTTTAAACGATACTTTAAGCGCCTTGAGCAAGGTTACCATATCAGGTATTGTATCACTTAACGGCCAGTTGCAAACGGATTTTAACGGTACGGTTTATCCTACTGTTTTTGATAAGCCTGCCTCCATCACAACATTAAAAAATGATGCGGCCAGCGCTCAAATTACATTTCCACTTTTGAAAAACATACTTAATAAAGGCAAGGCATCTGTTAAAAATGGTGTTTGGTCGTTCACCTTTATTGTACCCAAGGATATTTCTTACCAATATGGTTTAGGCAAGTTAAGCTTTTATGCAGAGAACGGAGTAGATGACGGTGCAGGATATTTTGACAGCATAGTGGTAGGAGGTGCATCAGGCACAGCTATTAATGATGCGAACGGCCCAGTACTGAAACTTTTCATGAACAATGAAAAGTTTGCCAAAGGAGGTATTACCAACAGCGATCCTAATATTTATTGTCTTTTATACGATGAAACAGGCATAAACACGGTTGGTAATGTTGTAGGTCATGATATTGTGGCTAAAATTGATGGCAAGGTGGAGCCTGTTTATGTGCTTAATGATTATTATTCACCTGATTTAGATAGCTACACCAGCGGTAAAATTGATTATCCATTAACAAAATTGTCAGAGGGTAGGCATACCTTGTCTGTAAAGGCATGGGATATTTTAAACAACTCAACGGAGGATAGTACAGAATTTATAGTATCCACTTCTGCCGAACTGGCGTTGGCTCACGTGTATAATTACCCAAATCCATTTACCACCAAAACTCGTTTTATGTTCGAGTATAACAGGCCTTGTGAATCATTGGATGTGCAGGTGCAAATATTTACCATATCGGGCAGATTGGTTAAAACCATCAATCAGAAAATAATTACCCCTGGAACACGTATTGATGACCTTACCTGGGACGGAAGAGATGATTATGGAGATAAAATAGGCAGGGGAGTGTATATTTACAGAGTTAAAGTAAGTGCACCTGGGGAGGAAACAGCCAGCAAAATTGAAAAACTGGTGATATTAAAATAGTAACCTATTTTTATATTTATCGTTATATTTGCAGGCATTTGACAAAAATGCCGTTATTTAAGCGACAAAATAAAAACCACACAATTACGTTTACTTATTTTCTATTTTAAAATTAACACTATCGTTTAATGAAAAATCGTTTAGTTGCAGCACTGGTTTTAGTCCCCATGCTTATTTCCTTACAATCCCGTGCTCAAAACACTTTATTAGGACAGAATTATATTAATACCATAACTACTGCCGTACCTTTTTTAATGATCTCTCCTGATGCACGCGCAGGTGGGATGGGTGATGCAGGTGCAGCCTCTTCAGCGGATGTAAACAGTATCCACTGGAATCCGGCAAAGATGGTCTTTAACGAAAAGAAAATTGGTATTGGTGTATCTTACACCCCATGGCTCAGAAAATTGGTTCCTGACATTAACCTTGCCTATTTAACAGGCTTTTATAAACCCAATGAAAACAGTGCAATTGGAATATCGTTGCGTTATTTCTCTTTAGGTAATATTGATTTTACAGATGCAAGCCAAAATAGCTTAGGGTCATTCAATCCGCATGAAGTGGCATTTGATGTGGCTTACTCGCGCAAACTTGGAGAAAACCTTAGTGGTGGTATTGCTTTAAGATATATTAATTCAAACCTTACCGGTGGTATTCCGGTGGAAGGAAATGTGTCTAAAGCAGGAAACTCTGTAGCTGCTGATGTTTCGGTTTACTATAAAACTGAAATGGAAATTTCGGGTAAGGATGCTGAATTTGCAGCCGGTTTAGCCATAACCAATATAGGTTCCCGCATGAGTTATTCTGAAACAGGAACAAAAGATTTTATTCCAATCAATTTGAGACTCGGGCCTTCTTTAAAACTGAAATTGAATGACTATAATGAGCTAGCCTTTCTCGTGGATTTTAACAAACTGCTTGTTCCTACACCTCCTATTTATGATGATGAATTAAAGGACGGAGAGTATGTTGTTCTATCAGGTAAAAACCCAAACGTTGGTGTTGCACAAGGAATATTTCAGTCGTTTAGCGATGCACCCGGTGGTGGAAAAGAGGAATTGCGCGAAGTGAATATCTGCGGAGGACTTGAATATTGGTACGACAAGCAATTTGCCTTTCGCGCAGGTTATTTTAACGAACACAAAACAAAAGGTAACAGGAAGTATTTCACCTTAGGGGTGGGCTTACGTTACAACGTGTTTGGTTTAGACTTTGCATACCTTATTCCAACGGAGCAAGCCAATCCTTTGGAAAACACACTACGTTTCACCTTAAGTTTCAACTTCGACTCTATCAAGAATAACGGAGGCGGAAACAACGAAGAATAATTTTTTTGAATATACGTGTTGGCTTCGGGTTTGATGTCCATCCTTTAGAGGAAGGCATTCCCTTTTTTTTAGGCGGTGTAAAGGTTGAACACCACAAAGGTGCAAAAGGCCATAGCGATGCTGATGTTATAATTCATGCTGTTTGTGATGCATTATTAGGTGCTGCCGCATTGGGCGACATAGGCAAACATTTTCCTGATACCTCAGCAGAGTTTAAAGGCATTGACTCCAAAATATTGTTAAAAAACGTGATTTCTCTTTTAGAGACGCATCATTATAAAATCGGCAATGTGGACGTAACGCTGGTACTGGAAAAGCCAAAAATTAAACCTCATGTGGAGAGCATGCAACTAACGCTTGCTGATGTAATGAAAATAACAGCCGGTGATATTTCCATCAAAGCAACCACCAATGAAAAAATGGGATTTGTAGGCCGTGAAGAAGGTGTTGCTGCCTATGCAGTCGCACTTATTTTTAAAGTTGTTTAAAGCACTTT
>JAYTNW010000189.1:0-9235 GCA_043748115.1 Bacteroidota bacterium
AACAGAATTGTTCCCGGGTCTGTCATCCGACAAAGCAGAACAATTCAAAACTTTCAGAGAGATTTTTACCGATTGGAATGCTAAGATCAATCTAGTTTCTCGAAAAGATATTGATAATTTTTATCTCAATCATGTTTTACATTCCCTAAGTATAGCCCGATTTGTGGATTTTCCTGATGGCACATCAGTGCTCGATATTGGTACAGGAGGTGGCTTTCCAGGTATTCCTTTAGCTATTTATTATCCCCATGTTCAGTTTATTCTTGTTGACTCTATTCGCAAAAAAATTGAGGCGGTCAATTCAATGATTGCAACGTTGGGCCTTAAAAATGTTACAGCCTTAAACAGCAGGGCAGAGGCTTTGGATATTAAGGTGGATTTTGTGGTATCACGTGCCACTGCACCAATGGCTGATTTGGTGGCTTGGAGCAAAGGTAAAATAAAACCTAAATCATTGGCTGCCATACCCAATGGCATCATTTGCTTAAAGGGAGGAGATTTGGATGCAGAATTAGAGCCTTATGAGAAAAAGATATTTATTGAGCCAGTAACCGCCTACATTAAAGAGGCCTTTTTCGAAGAAAAAAAAATTGTATATCTTCCATTGGTATAAATAAATAATTTATATATTTGCCGCCTCTTAAAACGGGAATGGCCTGTTTTAAAACGAACAAATAAAACTTAAATAATATGTATAGGACATACCAGCCATCGAAGCGCAAAAGAAGAAATAAGCACGGTTTTCGTGAGAGAATGGCTACAGCTAATGGCCGCAGGGTACTTTCTGCACGCAGAAGAAAAGGACGTAAGAATTTATCTGTTTCTACCACAGCCAGCAAAATAAGAGGTAAATAATTAATCACTAAAATAATTGTAAAGCTGCCGCGCATCACTGCTAGGCGGCTTTTTTTATTATATGCAACTCATAGCAGAAACCACACGACTCATCATCAGGGAAATTACCGTTGAGGATGCCCAGGCTATTTTTAACCTGAACCAAGATCCTTTAGTGATTAAATACACCAGCGATCCGGCCTTTAAAAGTGTAGAAGATGCAAGCAAACTTATAGAAGAAAATATCAGATTCCAATACCGCGAATATGGTATAGGACGTTGGGCTGTGATAGCTAAACACGATCATTCCTTTTTAGGATGGTGCGGGCTTAAGTTTAGGACAGAAACGAATGAAATAGATTTAGGCTATCGCTATTTCCAACATGCATGGGGTAAAGGCTACGCCACAGAGGCCGCTCAGGCTTGCTTAAAGTATGGTTTGCATACCAAAAAACTGCAACGCATCATTGGTTGCGCCATGCAGCCCAACGTGGCATCTATTAAAGTTCTGGAAAAATGTGGAATGACCTTTTGCCGTTACGATTTTTTGCATGGACATGAAGCTGTGGTTTACGAGAAAGTGGCACAATCCTAAACTGGCTGCGGTTTGCCTACCTAAAGCTGTGGTTTTCCTGCTATTTCTTATTTTCGCCATCTCAAACTTTCCTTAAAATTTTATATGGATACGACCACTCAATTAAAAAATACGGCTTTAACCGATTTACATACTTCGCTGGGGGCAAAAATGGTTTCCTTTGCTGGCTACCTAATGCCTGTACAATATGCTGGCATAAATGCAGAACATGCTACTGTTCGCAACGGAGTGGGCATGTTTGATGTTTCGCACATGGGTGAATTTATAATTAAAGGTGAGCATGCTCTTGATCTCATTCAACGCATGACCAGCAACGATGCCTCAAAACTTACACCCGGCAAGGCTCAATACAGTTGCTTGCCTAACAACAGTGGCGGAATTGTTGATGACCTGATCGTGTATTGCTTGGACGAGAAAAGCTATATGCTGGTGGTAAATGCGGGTAACATCCAAAAAGACTGGGATTGGATAAAAAATAACAATACCCAAAATGCGGAAATGCATAATATTTCTGACAAAACTTCACTGCTGGCCATACAGGGACCAAAGGCAATGGAAACTTTGCAAAAACTTACCTCTGTGATTCTTTCTGAAATCCCATATTACAATTTTGCCAAAGGCGTGTTCGCAGGTTGCGATAATGTTTTGATTTCGAATACAGGATATACAGGTGCTGGTGGTTTTGAAATATATTTTGAAAATCAACATGCCGAAAAAATATGGCTTGAAGTGATGAAAGCAGGAGAGGAGTTTGGGATTAAACCAATAGGACTGGGTGCGCGAGATACTTTACGACTTGAAATGGGTTTTTGCCTCTATGGCAATGATATTGATGATACCACCTCACCACTGGAAGCAGGCTTAGGATGGATCACTAAATTTACCAAAGACTTTACCAATTCAGCCCACCTTAAAGCTCAAAAAGAACTGGGCGTTAACCGCAAGCTTACTGCCTTTGAAATGATTGACAGAGGTATTCCCCGTCATGGCTACGAGATTTGTGATGCACAAGGTAACCGCATTGGCGAAGTTACTTCTGGTACGCAATCTCCAACTTTGGATAAAGCCATTGGCTTGGGTTATATTAAAAAAGAATACACCACTGAAGGCGGTGAGGTGTATGTTAAGATCAGGGAAAAGCTGATTAAAGCTGTTGTGGTTAAATTACCTTTTATAAAGAAATAGAATGGAGGAGCGCAAACGTCCTTTTGTGGATGTATGTTTAACGCCTGCTTTGTTTTACCAGTATGATGTATCACAAAGTATTGTAGTGGTTATTGATGTTTTACGGGCTACCTCCAGCATTTGCGTGGCCTTTCAATATGGAGCAAAGTCCATTACACCCGTAATGACCATGGAAGAGAGTTATTCTTACAAAGAAAAAGGCTACCTCATAGGCGCGGAAAGACAAGGCGAAATGTTGGAAGGGTTTGACTTGGGCAATTCGCCCTTCAGTTACATGGAAGATAAGATTAAAGGACGAAACATTGCTTTAACCACTACCAATGGCACCAAAGCCATGAATGTGGCCAAAGAGGCTTATCTGACTGTAGCCGGTTCTTTTTTAAACTTGGATGCCTTGGCACAATGGCTCATTGCAAAAGAGAAAAACGTGCTTTGCTTGTGTTCAGGATGGAAGGATACCTTTAATCTGGAAGATACTTTATTTGCAGGGGCACTTACTCAATTGTTAATGCCGCATTTTAAACTGTCTAACCATAGGGATGCAGCATTGGCTGCCATGGAACTTTATAAATGTGCAAACGGAGATCTATATGAGTTCCTGTCGCCATCGTCACACCGTAGCAGATTGGCAAAACTTCAAATCGAGGAAGACGTGATTTATTGCCTTACACCCAATCAAACCCAGGTAATACCTGTGCTTAAAAACGGGGTACTGTATAATTTAACCGATGTGGATGTTATGGCGCAGTAATGCCATAGTACATCAACAATGCCACAATACCATTTCCTTACTTGCATTATTGTTTACACACATTCATCTAAAAATTTATACTATGAGACAAAGGATATTAGTTGTCGCGGCATTAGCAGCCACTTGCTTATTTGTTTCCTGCAAAAAAACAGATAAGACGGAATTGGATACACAAACCCAACAGTTTAATGATGATGCCAACAACTATAAACTTGAATCAGATCAGATAGATGATGATATTAATAATTCAATAAACGACAACGGTTTTTGGGACAGGAGAGCCGGAGTTGCATCTAGCCCGTTATGTGGGGTTACGATAGATACTTCACAGTTGGCTCAAAAAATATTAACCTATAATTTTGATGGCGTCACTCCTTGTTTCGGCCCTTCCCGTACCCGCAGCGGACAGGTAAAGGTGCAGTTAACCTCCGGTAATTCATGGCAGGATGCTGGAGCACAGTTAACCATTTCTTACCTTAACTTTAAAATAACAAGGTTAAGCGATAACAAATCAATTACCTTTAATGGAGTAAAAACACTTACCAACGTTAGCGGCCACAACTGGTTAACGTTTCTACTGGGGACTTCAACTTTTACCCATCAATCACGCGCATTTAATGTTGCTGTTACTTTCGATAACGGACAAAGTGCAGTGTGGAACCACGCTTACTCAACCCAATGGAGTTACAGTCCCACCGGATTACACAGTCCATTAATAACCTTTACGGGAGTTGGTGATACAACCTATACTGGATATAGTAATACGGCCTCATGGGGTGTTAACCGTTACGGACAAAATTTTGTTACCTATTACCAAGCGCCTTATGTATCTAATACATATTGTGGTTTGTGGAGACCTCTTTCAGGTTCATTAACACACCATGTGAACACCAATGATTTTACCCTTACTTTAGGGGTTGACCAAAGCGGAAATGCTTCTACCCTTGATTGTGCTTATGGGTATAAAGTTACATGGACGGTAAACGGTAACACCAATACCATGGTGCAAAGCTATTAAGTAGGCTAGGATAGAAGCGCATTGCCTAAAGGTGATGCGCTTTTTTTATGTTCGGCAAAATGTAAAGACAGAAGTTTTGATTTTATTGCTGGTGTTTTTTAATCGTAATAACAATCATTTTTGAAGTAGGCGTGTTGCTTTTATCGGCAACACTATCAATTGGAACCAAAACGTTGGTTTCTGGAAAATAGGTAGCACAGCATGACTCAGGAATAGAAAATTCAATGACGATGAATTTTTTGGCAATTCTTTCAACGCCACTGTGAACATTAACAAGGTCAACCACGTCTCCCTTTACTAGCCCATACTTTAAAATATCAGCCGTGTTCATAAAAATTACCCTGCGTTCATTTATTACACCTCGGTAACGATCGTTAAGCCCATAAATAGTGGTGTTAAACTGATCATGGCTTCTTATGGTCATCATCATGAGCTCGTTTGAGGCAAGGTTGGTTTTTTGCAGAGACGTAGATGTAAAATTGGCCTTGCCTGATTGTGTTTTAAATGTTTTTTCTCGAGCTGAGTTAGGCAAGTAAAACCCACCTAATTTTCTAACACGGATGTTGTAATGCTCAAAACCGGGAATGGTTTTTTCAATGGCATCACGTATTAAATCATAATGGGTGAGATAAGCATCCCAATTAATTTTGCTTTTTTCATTTAATACAGCTTTTGCAAGCCGACTTACAATAACCGGTTCGCTCAATAATTTGTTTGATACTGGCTGAAGGTTGCCTTTGGACATTTGGATTACACCCATTGAATTTTCTGTGGTGATAAACTGGTCTTCACCGTTCACAGTATCTTTGTCGCTTCGTGCCAAGCACGGTAAAATAATCGCTTCTTCACCGGTAATGAGATGGCTGCGATTTAATTTGGTAGATACCTGCACAGTGAGGCGGCATTTACGCAGTGCAGCCGCAGTGTAAGTGGTGTCAGGTGTGGCCGATAAAAAGTTGCCTCCCATGGCAAAAAATACTTTGGCTTTGCCTTGGTGCATGGCGTGAATGCATTCTACAGTGTCATACCCATGTTTTTGTGGAGGTTTAAAATCAAATTGTTTTTCAATACGGCTTAGAAAATCAACAGAAGGCTTCTCATAAATGCCCATGGTGCGGTCGCCTTGTACATTGCTGTGTCCCCGCACCGGACATGTGCCTGCACCGGGTTTACCTATGCTCCCTTTTAGGAGTAACAAATTCACCACCTCCTGTATGGTTTCTACTGCGTTTTTATGCTGAGTAAGCCCCATCGCCCAACAAGCAATTATTTTATTCTTAGTGCAAAAAACTTCAGCTACCTCTTGTATCAAGTTTAAAGAGACGCCTGATGCAGTAACAAGTTCATCAAGCGAATTTTTTTTCAAGTTGAAGCAAAATGCGGAATACCCTTGGGTATGTTCTTGAATAAAATCATGGTCAAAAACAGAGCCTTGGTGCTTTTCTTCCTGTGCCAGAAGCAATTGTTCAACGGCTTTAAGAAATGCCATGTCACCATTCAGCTTTACCTGTACAAAAATATCAGTGAGTTTAGTTTTTATGCCTAAAGCACCTTTTATAGTTTGTGGATTGCTAAAATTTAAAAGGCCGGTTTCTGGAAGGGGGTTAACGGAGATAATAGTGCAGCCATTTTCTTTCGCTTTTTGTAAAGCGGACAGCATTCTGGGATGGTTGGTACCAGGATTTTGACCCAGAATAATGATGACCTCTGCCTTGTAAAAGTCCTCTAAGGTAACACTCCCTTTTCCTATGCCCAATGTTTCTGAAAGCGCCACACCACTGGACTCATGGCACATATTTGAACAATCAGGAAGGTTGTTGGTACCGTATTCACGAACAAACAATTGATATAAAAATGCAGCTTCATTGCTGGTTCTGCCCGAGGTGTAAAAAACTGCTTCATCAGGTGATGACAATGCATTGAGTTCGGTTGCGATTTTTTGAAAGGCTTCTTCCCATGAAATTTCTTGGTAATGTGTTGCATTTTTGCTAAGGAACATAGGTTGTGCAATGCGGCCTTTTTTTCCTACTTCGTAATCATTAAGATTGGCAAGTTCTGCAACGGAATTTTTGGTAAAAAACTCAGGGGTTAATTTTTTTGTGGTGGCTTCTTCGGCAATCGCTTTTGCCCCATTCTCGCAGTACTCCCCAAGTGATGAACGATCTTTGTCAGGGTCAGGCCATGCACACCCGGGGCAATCATATCCCTCCGTTTGGTTGAGGGCAAAAAGTGCTTTCATGCCGCGGGCAACATCCATTTCTCCAAATACATGTGATGCTGATGAAAGTACGGCTGTGATGCCTGCAGCAACGGTTTTTGGCTGCTCCAATTTTAAATCCAAAAATTCCTCCGGGTTTTCCGGGTTGGGGCTGTCGTGATTTTTTGGCTTATCCATTTTGATGTTTTTCTGCTAAAGGATTTGGATAATTATCGCTTTGGTCTTCAGTGGTTGCATCTAAACATTTAAAATCTTTTTCGATGAGAAGAAACAATTCCTTTCCGTTACCTAAAGGTTGCCTCGCTTCTAAACCAACAAGATTTGTTGTTGTCCAGTTGTTTGCTACCATGGCAGGAATGTTAAGGAGGATGGTATTATTGGCCCACTCAACGGATAAGGTCTCGTGATTTATGGAGCTTATGATGGCATACTTCAGTTCCCCGTTTCCAAACTCCGTTTTTTCTTGCAGTTGTCCGTTTTCACTAAAATAGTTTACTTCCGACTGTGTTAGCCTGAAACGTATCGCATTTCCTTTAATCCTGATTTTCATTTATTAATTTCTGTATTAGTCTTTACTGCCTAAAGTATTGATGCTATGTTTTGTGCTTAGATTACAATGCGGCTTTTGCCGGTGTAAATATTAAAACGGTTGTCGCGCAAAAAACCAATGAGGGTAATGTTAAATTCCTCGGCTAACGATACAGCTAAGGACGAAGGTGAGCCTACAGCGGCAATAATGGGAATGCCTGCCATTGCTGCCTTTTGCACCAATTCAAAACTGGCTCTTCCACTCAAGTGTAGGATGCCGTTAAGCAAAGGAACCTTGCCGGATACCAAGGCTGCTCCAATGAGTTTGTCCAAAGCATTATGTCTGCCAACATCTTCTCTCACAATTTCCATTGTTCCATTTTCATCAAAAAGTGCAGAAGCATGCAATCCGCCTGTTGATTCAAATATTTCCTGCTGCAATCTTAAAGAGGTCGGTAATTGAAGTAGGGTAGGAGCAGAAATTGAACATGATGTGTCACTAAAATTTTGTGCTACCACCGTTCTTACTGCGTCAATAGACGATTTTCCACACACACCGCAACTGGAAGAAGTATAAAAATGTCTTTCAATTTTTTTTAGATCAACCAGTATGTCTTCTTTTAGTTCCACTTCTATGGAGTTTGCTGAAGAGCCGTTGCTACCAACTTGAGCAATGTCATGTGCCGATTGAATGATACCTTCTGTGAAAAGAAAGCCAGTGGCCAGTTCCATGTCATTGCCAGGAGTGCGCATGGTAATGGAAATATTCTTTTTTTGCCGATTTGAAGACTTACCGTAAACCAAGGAAATCTCCAGTGGCTCTTCCACAGCCAAATGATCGGAAACAACCGTAGAACCATGTTCGTTCACCTTAGTGACAACTATTTCTGCAGCAGATGAAGAGTGGATCATGTTTCAAATTTACGAAAGAAATAAGTTGAGTTTTAACTTTGCCGCTTCAAAATCTTCTTGGGTGTCAATACTTTTTATGTCATCAGCATTCCAGGGTATTACTTTTAGTGCACGGTTATCTAACAAGTATTTACGCAATGAATAATTACCAGAGTTAAATTGCCTTTTAAGTGACTCGTAACTGTTGTGTGGATAGTAAGCAAGTAACGGTTCCTCCATTTGATTAAACGGATGAAAAAAACAAGCCGCCCGTGAAACATTGGATAAAGCTCCCATAAAAAAGGTAAGATGCTTTGCTGCGACAAAAGGATAGTCGCACCCCACAACTATAAAAGAAGCGCCAGGAAATTTTTCCATCGCTGATAACAAACCTCCCATAGGCCCGGAGTGGGGGAATGAAAGACTATCGGTCACAAAATGATAACCCGATGCGATATTTTCTGATTGCATTAGGTTTACCGACAACAAAACATTTCCTACCAACGATTTCAGATGGTCATACATGATATACCGTTGAGGTTTTCCGTGGTAGTTCAATACGCTTTTATCAGTGTTCATGCGACTGCTTAACCCGCCACACATCACCAAACCCATTGTTTTCTCATTTTGCAAAATATTATGATAAATAGATTGAGTGAAAAAACTGTCATTTACTGTAAAGGCGTTTGAAAGGCCGTATTTTTCTATGCAGGCTTGCAACAGCGTATCCCTAACCACTAAAAGTAATTTTCCTTTAGCGCTACCGTTTTTAAATACCTCAACAGCACGGTGCACAGCAGATGCTAAGCCCTTATTTTGGGTAATTTCCAATTTGCCCACCTCATCAATAATTAGCCAATCATAACTTCCGCGTGTAGTTTCACAAGCATCGGTAATAATTTGTTGTGCTTTCAAAAATGCATCTGGTAAAAAATGAAAACGACCAACAGAAATTTTCTCAGCGGAGGAGGCATCAGTTTCAAAATCGAAGGAGGAGCGGTTTTCAATATCGAAAAACACACGTTTGTGGCCAAAGTCAGGCGATAAAATTCCTTTTACGGAAAGCCCTGTGTTGAATATAAAGTTTATTAAGGCTGTAGTTTTGCCTGACCGTGTAGGTGAACTAAAAATAAAAATGTTATCCAGCATTTGGTTTTAACTCATAAAGTGATAAAATAATCATGATCAAAACAAATTCTTTGTATTTTTTTAATC
>JAYTNW010000190.1:0-1909 GCA_043748115.1 Bacteroidota bacterium
TTCAAGTCATCATCTGGATAAAAGGAGTTGCCTGGGTAGTTAAACACTACAATGTCGTTGTTTTTAACATCTCCAAAACCCCACAAGCGGTGATAGTCCCATTTAACAGACTCGCTATATGATTTTCCGCCAACCAAGGGCAGTTCCTGATGCACAAAAGGAAATGCAAGAGGCGTCATTGGAGTGCGCGGTCCGTAGCTAACTTTACTTACAAAAAGAAAGTCGCCAACAAGAAGTGTTTTTTCCATGGAGGGCGTGGGTATGGTAAACGCTTCTACAAGGAAGGTACGGATGATTGTTGCAGCAATAACAGCAAATACCAATGCATCAATCCACTCACGCGTTTTGCTTTTTCGGGAGTTGCTTTGCCAAAATTTCCAGTTCATAGAGGTGGTGTGTTAATATGGCGAAAATACTTATTAATTGTCGGTGGTGATATGAAGTTGAGATGTTGTTATTCACGAAGATTTGAACGTTCTTTTTAAAAAAAAATTAGATGAACCAGTAGGTAATTTGAATAAGCGCCATTTTAAGAATAGCTCTTACCCCACAGCGGGTTAGGTGTTTATCTACAGGGATGATTATGACTTAGCTTAGTTACCCAAGCTTCATGACAGCTAATCCCCATTTTCGATTTTACTAAAGCCCTCATTCTCCTTTGCCTTTAAAAATATAGGCATTACCTCATCATCAGTTTTCATTCATTATTAGTAAGGGACGGATTGGTACTTTTGCGCCATGTTATTAAAGCGTGTTTTTGATGCAATGCTTGCCACGATTTTACTGGTGGTTTTAAGTCCAGTATTTTTGGTGTTGGCATTGTGGATAAAGATGGACAGTAAGGGGAATATCTTTTACCTTCAGCAGAGGGTGGGTAAAGATGGTAAGGATTTTAAAATTGTTAAATTCAGAACGATGCATCCCGATGCAGATAAGCGAGGATTGCTAACGGTGGGTGGGCGCGATCCACGTGTGACCACAGCAGGTTATTATCTGCGCAAGTATAAATTAGATGAGTTGCCACAACTGATTAATGTGTGGTTGGGTAGCATGAGTTTTGTAGGTCCTCGTCCTGAGGTGCGCAAGTACGTAGCCCTTTACAACCACACCCAGCAAAAGGTGCTTGCTGTAAAACCTGGCATTACCGATTATGCCAGCATTGAATACCGCAATGAAAACGAATTGCTAGCCATGGCTGCTGATCCGGAAAGCGAATACATTAATGTAGTAATGCCCGCTAAGCTGAAACTGAATTTAAAATACATTAACGAAGTTGGCCTTTTTACCGACCTCAAAATTTTATGGCTTACGTTTTGGAAAGTGTTAATGGGTTAATGGGTTGTTAAATTAACGATGCCTGAAGGTGCAACGTTAAACCTTTGTCTGAAAAAAGGTCACAATTAAAAGAAAAAAACAAAATATGAGAATAAAAGCAATTTTTGAAAATGCAGGACTGGGTTTGATGATGCTATCTTTATTGTTTTCATTTAGCTTATGTGCTCAAACAGCGGGCTCGTTTGGCGGACAACGTGCCTTGCCTACCGCAAGGGTGTATGGTAAAATTATAGATGCCAAAACAGGAAAACCAGTTGAGTTTGCTGCTGTCCAACTTTCTCGTGTTAAACCCGACAGCCTTACAGGAACAACAAAGGAGAATATTATAAACGGGCAACTAACAGAAGGTAATGGCGACTTTAATTTGGAGGGTATTGCATTACAAGGGGAACTAACATTTAAAGTTTCGGCAATGGGATATAAGCCGTATGAGCAAAAGTTTTCATTCAACATGCAACGTGGAAATGGCCAGGGTAGCCCTACATTGGATAAAGACCTGGGAAATATTAAAATTGAACCGTCAGCCATAGCACTTAACGAAGTAAGCATTGACGGCACAGCACCAGCATTTGAG
>JAYTNW010000191.1:0-3617 GCA_043748115.1 Bacteroidota bacterium
TTTTATCCTGCATCATTCGCAAAATAAAATTCCATGCACCCATGTTTTCAGGTTCTTCCTGTAGCCACACAATGTCATCAGCCTTCTTGTATTTTTTGAGAATAGCATTTACCTGTGTTTGAGGAAACGGATAGAGTTGTTCTAAACGAACAATAGCGACATCGTTAGATTTTTCTTCTTCGCGATGTTGAATTAAATCGTAATAAACTTTTCCTGTACAAAATACTACACGGCTTACTTGTGAAGCTTCCATTTGTACATCATCCATCACTTCTTTAAATCCACCGGAAGTAAATTCGCTTATTTCAGAAACACATAATGGGTGACGCAATAAACTCTTTGGAGTAAATACTATAAGTGGTTTGCGGAATTGCCATTTTAATTGTCTGCGCAGTGCGTGGAAAAAATTAGCCGGAGTGGTACAATTGGTTACTGCCATGTTATGCTCGGCACACAGAGCAAGAAAACGTTCCATGCGTGCGCTGCTATGTTCTGCACCTTGTCCTTCATAACCGTGAGGTAATAACAACACAATGCCATTCATTCGTTTCCATTTATCTTCAGCGCTGCTCAGGTATTGGTCAATAATAATTTGCGCACCGTTACCGAAATCACCAAATTGCGCTTCCCATAACACTAATGAATTGGGAGAAGTAAATGCATAGCCGTAATCAAAACCTAATACTCCATACTCAGATAGCAAAGAGTTGTAAATATAAAAAGGGGCCTGTTTATCACTGATATTATTTAATGGTGTGTATTGCTCTTCTGAATCTTCCACTCTTACCACTGCATGGCGATGAGAAAAAGTTCCGCGCTCCACATCCTGCCCACTTAAACGAACTGGAAATCCTTCCTGCAACAAAGTGCCATAGGCTAATAGTTCTCCCATGGCCCAATCGAGTTTGCCTTTGCCTTTCAGCATTTCTTTTCTGTCACCAAACAGGCGGGTAATTTTATTGAAGAAATTTTTATCAGATGGAAGTGTCGTTATTTTTTCTGCAATGGATAAAAGTGTTTTTTTATCAGTTGCCGTTTCTGGTGATGTTTCAAAATCTTCAGGAGTAGAAAAACGTAAAGAACCCCAAGCCGCTTCGCGGAATTTATTGACTTTTGTTTTTTCTGTCTTCTTTGCAATATCTAATTTATCCTGCAGCATGGATTTAAATTCCTTCTCCATTTCTTTCGCAAGGTTGGCTTCTATCTCTCCCTGTGCTAAAAGTTTTTGTGTGTAAATCTCACGAGGGTTGGCATGTGCAGCAATGGCTTTGTATAACAAAGGTTGAGTGAAACGTGGCTCATCTCCTTCATTGTGCCCGTATTTTCGGTAGCATAAAATATCAATGAACACATCACGGTGAAATTTCTGACGGTATTCCATCGCTAAACGAATGGTGTAGATCAACGCTTCCACATCATCACCATTTACATGAAACACGGGCGATAAAGTTACCTTGGCCACATCGGTGCAATAGGTACTGGAACGCGCATCAATATAGTTGGTAGTAAATCCAACCTGATTGTTGATTACTAAGTGAATGGTTCCACCGGTGGAGTATCCTTTTAGCAGCGACATTTGTATCACCTCATACACGACACCTTGTGCCGCAACAGCAGCATCACCATGAAGCAATATGGGCGCAATATCATCCACCGTTCCACCTTGTCCGTCAATTTTAGCACGCACAATTCCCTGCACCACCGAATCTACTGCTTCAAGGTGTGATGGGTTAGGCGTTAAACTTAAGTGCACCTTGTTGCCGCGGTAAGTGGTTACATCACTCGAAAAACCTAAGTGATATTTAACATCACCATCAAAAGCATTGTCATCAAATTCTTTTCCTTCAAACTCTGTAAAAATATCTTCGTAGCTTTTGTTAAGGATATTGGCAAGCACATTCAATCGGCCTCGATGCGACATTCCTATCACAAATTCTTTGATGCCATGGTTAGAACCAAATTCAATAATTGCATCTAATGCTGGAATGGTAGTCTCAGCACCTTCTAGTGAAAATCGTTTTTGTCCAGCAAACTTGGTGTGCAAAAAACTTTCAAATGCAACAGCTTCGTTCAGCTTTTGTAAAATTTTCTTTTTGTCGTTGATAGAAAACTCTGCACTGTTTTTACAGCCTTCCATTTTCTGTTCAAACCATTTTACAACTTCAGGCTGGCGAATATATTTGTATTCCGCCCCAACAGAACGGCAGTAGGTATCCTGCAAATGCGCAACAATTGCCGAAAGTTTAGCCGGCCCAATTCCAATTTCATTTCCTGCTTGGAAAACAGTTTGCAAATCAGCTTGTGTTAAACCGAAATTCTCGATCTCCAGTGTAGGAAAATATTTTCTGCGTTCGCGAACCGGGTTGGTATCGGTAAACAAATGTCCGCGTACACGATAATCGTTGATCAAACGCAAAACATTAAATTCTTTTTCCAGCATAGAACCGCTTTCGCCTTTATAGGAAGAAGTGGTTGCCGGAGCCTCATCAAAATTTTTACGAGCAAAATCAAAGCCGTCAAAAAAATCTTTCCATGTGGCATCAACGGAATTTGGGTCAGATAAATAATTCTGGTAAAGTTGTTCTATGGCTGATGGGTCGGCATTGCCCAAATAAGTACGCTTCATCTCTTAAAACAGTGTTATAAATAAGGCCGCAAAAATACGATATAAGAGCGAGATTGAAGAATAGGGGCCAGAAACACCCTATTTGAGGCTACGCTAGTGAAGCAGCTCTCTTAAAACGTCATAACTCTGAATTTTAAATCCAGCGGGTAAATGAAGCGCATAATACAGCAGCAATGATTGCAGCATTTCATTGCGCTGCCGGTAATTAATGGCAAATGGTTGACTGCTAAATGCAGATTGCATGCACCTTGCAAACAACACTGCGGCATCGCCATCTAAATAATTACGATGGATGGGAGCAATGCCTGTAAAAGCACCGTCCTGTAAATCAAAATACGGATGTTGTGCATCAAAATTGTCAGTGGGCCTAAAGCCGAGATAGGTTGTGAGTTGTAGAAGAAAAGCGAGGTGAAAATTTACAAAATCATCTTGCACAGCATCAAATTGAACGATGGCATTTTCTAAAAATAAAAAAAGATTTTGGTTGGTTTCCTCTTCTCGAATGCTTCGATATAGCACCTCCGTAATAAAAATAGCTTGCGCACTTTTCAGGGTGTCGAAAGGAATGGAGTTAAGGTGATGTGCAAATGAAATGTCACTGATGCGTTGCAATCCTTTATCGGGTTTATGATACACCACCAAATCAACAATGGTGAGCGGCTGAAAAAACCCACTTTTATTTTTTGCCTTGCTACTGCGCACACCGTTAACCAAATAGGATTGCAAGCCAAACTTTTCAGTATATACTTTTACAATTACAGAGGTATCGCCATAATGGGTGGTGTGAAAAACAATACCTTTGGTTTTATGGAGCATAGTGTTGTTGCAAAGTTAGGTATTGAAAAGAAAAAATTTGCTTAATCGCTTACCAACTTTATTCTAGCTGTGTTGTATAGAAATAATAGTTACGCACCAAGCAAATGTGCGCACGTTGCCACACTCAATTTTTCTAAGCGAAACAACGGGTTGTTTATTTTATTTCTTTACCACT
>JAYTNW010000192.1:0-3142 GCA_043748115.1 Bacteroidota bacterium
GTATAATTTTTTTAATTGGTGTTCAGGAGTTGGGGCAAGGTCCGCGAGAATTTACAAAAGATGAAAAACAAGACCTCATGCACATTGCTACCTGTAAACTGTTAAGTTACCGTGGATATTACGAAGCAGATGGTAAAGACCAAGAGGGATGGCCACATTGGAAAAAAATAAAACAGGTACCACAATTAAGCTTAAAGGAACAGGATATTGTTTTAAAAGAAAATATTATCCGCTATTTTGAAGAGAACGGATTTGTGATTGAAGCCTGAGTTTACTTTATTTTTACTACACGTGCAACCTGTTTAGACTGCTCTAAACGAACATAGTCTTTACCGGAAAGAAGCCCTTTGCTTGCTTCAATGTTTAATACCGCCTCCAGTTTAAATTCAAAATTTGCCTGCCCAAGGGTGTTGGTAAATGCAGAATCAATAACATCAGCCTGTACACCAGTTACAGGGCTTACCACTTCGTTTTGTCTTAAAATAACAAGCGCCCCACTCACAATGTTGCCGGATGTGTCCGTCACTGTGATTAATGCCTGGCAGGGGCCTTCCTTTTTGCAGCCCGTAGATAATGCCATGCAACATGAAAGAAAGATAAACGAATAGAGAATGGCCTTTAAAGAATTTTTCATTAATCAGTAATTTAGTAAACTTGTACAGTTTTTACGATGAAAGTCCGTAAAAGTTTTCATCAACAAATGTAGTATTAAATCATTTAAAATTATGAAAAAAATCATCTGTATTATTGCACTTCTTTTACCGGTGCTTACCGGAGCCCAAACAACAAAAACCGACACCCCGCAGGAAAAAAAATCAAAAGAAACCATGGTAGATATTATTACTGAACAAGGCACAATAAGAGTAAAATTGTATGATGAAACACCGCTTCACCGCGATAATTTTTTAAAACTCGCCAAGGAAGGGTTTTATGACGGTACCCTTTTTCACCGCATCATTAAAAATTTTATGATACAGGGCGGAGACCCCAATTCAAAAACCGCACAACCCGGACAAATGCTCGGTAATGGAGACGTTGGATACACCATTCCTGCTGAATTTAACGAAAAGCTTATCCATAAAAAAGGAGCCTTATGCGCAGCGCGAACCAGTAATCCTCAAAAAGCCTCTAGCGGATGTCAGTTTTATATTGTTCAAGGCAACCTCATTGATGAGGCTCAGCTTTCACAATTGGGCGCCAGACGCAAAACTCCTTATACTCCTGAACAGATACTAACTTATAAAACCATTGGTGGCACTCCATTTTTAGATACTGAATATACGGTGTATGGCGAAGTGGTTTCAGGACTTGATGTGCTGGACAAAATTGCATCCGTTCAAACCCAACCCGGAGACAGGCCTGCTCAAGATGTGAAAATGACCATGAAATTGGTCGAGTAATCGTACTGTTCTAACATTTATTTTTAATTAATGCCTTTCCCCGAAATTGAATCGCATCTTGATGATGTTATTTCTTTTGAAATAACCAACGGTGAGCAACTGGAATTATTCAGGCTAAAGTACCTCAGTAAAAAAGGGGTGCTTGCTGATGTGTTTGCCCAAATCAAAAACATAGACCCCGCTCATCGCAAAGATTACGGCAAATATGTGAACGAGTTGAAGCAGAAAGCCGAAGAGAAATACAACCTGCTTAAAGAACAGTTTGACACCCATGATACAGGCAGCTCAGTGCGAGATGTCTCGCTACCGGGACTGCCGTTTGAGATGGGGGCATTACACCCATTGTCCATTGTGCGCAATCGCATACTTGAAATTTTTGCTGCAATCGGATTCACCGTTTCCGATGGTCCTGAAATTGAAGACGACTGGCACAATTTCTCCGCGCTTAATTTTCCTCCTGAACATCCCGCTCGTGACATGCAAGATACTTTTTTTGTAGAGAAAGATCCGGATGTCGCCTTACGCACTCACACTTCATCCATACAGGTAAGGGTGATGGAAAACAACAAACCTCCTATCAGAACCGTTTCTCCTGGCAGGGTTTACCGCAATGAAGCTATTTCTGCACGTGCGCATTGCTTTTTTCACCAAGTAGAAGGTATGTATATTGATAAAAACGTATCGTTTGCAGATCTTAAACAAACCCTCTTATATTTTGCCAAAGAAATGTTTGGCAGCGACACTAAAATACGATTAAGGCCATCCTACTTTCCTTTTACCGAACCTTCCGCTGAAATGGACATCAGTTGCACTTTTTGTAAAGGCAGCGGCTGTAATATTTGTAAATATTCTGGATGGGTGGAAATTTTGGGATGCGGAATGATTGATCCTGCCGTTCTTGACAATTGTAAAATAGATAGCACCTCCTATTCTGGGTTTGCTTTTGGAATGGGAATTGAACGAATTACAATGCTTGTTTACAGCATTAATGACCTCCGCATTTTTTCTGAAAATGATATTCGTTTTCTCAAGCAGTTTAGTGGCGTTGGATAAAAATTAGGGGCTGCCTACTGCAAAATTGCTTAATTAGCCTTGAGCGTAAGCTCGTTTTCTGGATTGCATTTTAGCACCTCTCCTATTTGTTTTTCATCACCGTTAAAATCTCTGAGTTTAACACGGTAATAAATAGTATTGGCACCATGAATTTTGTCCCTAAATGTAAACTGTCCGTTTGCATTTGCCGGGCTGGCTTTTATTAATCCGGCCTGTTTAAAATCCTGTCCATTTGCGGAACGTTCAACTATGAAATAATTAGAAGCAGCATCGGTTTTTTGTTTCCAGCTAAGCTTTATGCAATCCCCAAAAAATACAGTTGCCATTTCAGGATCGGTTATGCTGGCAATAAAATCCATTTTCACGGCATTATTGGTCAGCTTCCACGCACGGTCATCACCAAGCGATTTAAACACGATATTAATTTTAAGCACCGAAGGTTTGGTGGTGGTAAAAGCAAAATCGCTATTCCCTTTCTCTTCCAGCTCATTTCCTTTAATTACAAACGACTTGGCTATTGACTCGTTTAATATATAGTAAACAATAGCTTGGTCGCCCGCTTGCAAAGCGCCATCCTGTGCAATAGAAATGAATGCTTTATACTGCCTTTTACCCGGCTCATTGATCACAATATTTCCCGTGGAAAAAATAGCAGAGTCGTTTTTTACTTCCCAATGATCAGGATAAAC
>JAYTNW010000193.1:0-6791 GCA_043748115.1 Bacteroidota bacterium
AAAGTTATTTGATAACCGATATTCGCAAAAAACAACAAGTGTGCACGAATAGCTTTAACAAATAACTTTAACGTGGAGCGAAAGACGGGGTTCGAACCCGCGACCTCGACCTTGGCAAGGTCGCGCTCTACCAACTGAGCTACTTTCGCGTATTTTATATTTTTAAAACACCTTAATCGTGTTAAGGGATTGCAAAAGTAAAAAAAATCAATAAAACACAAACAAATTTATTTTTTATTTTTTTCCGTTTTAACCAATCCTGTCTTATCGCGGCCAATCAGCTTTTTAATGTCATTTAATTTTAAAAGTGCCTCCACGGGTGTTAGCGTATTAATATCTATGGTGAGGATTTCTTCTCGAATCTGCTCCAGCACAGGATCATCCAATTGAAAAAAACTCAGCTGCATTGCATCACGGCCAGCATCGTGCGTTGCAGTCTTAATCAGTTCGTTATTGCTATGTGCCTTTTCAAGCATGGCAAGCATTTTTTGAGCCTTTTCAATAACCAGATGGGGCATTCCGGCCATCCTGGCTACGTGTATTCCAAAGCTGTGCTCACTACCTCCAGGTACCAATTTTCGCATAAAAAGCACCTTGTTGCCGGCCTCCTTTATTGATACATTAAAATTTTTGATTCTCGGATAGGTTGCAGCCATTTCATTTAACTCATGGTAATGTGTTGCAAAAAGTGTTTTAGCACCTGGCGTTTTTCCTTCGTGAATATAATCAGCAATGGCCCATGCAATAGAAATGCCATCGTAGGTGCTGGTTCCGCGCCCAATTTCATCAAGCAGGATTAAGCTTCTGTCAGTAATGTTATTGAGGATACTGGCCGTTTCATTCATCTCTACCATAAAAGTAGATTCTCCCGAAGAAATATTGTCACTGGCACCCACGCGTGTAAAAATTTTATCGGTGAGGCCAATTTCAGCGCTTTTGGCAGGAACAAAGCTTCCCATTTGCGCCATCAATACAATTAGGGCTGTTTGCCTTAGCAAAGCCGATTTTCCCGACATATTAGGGCCGGTAATGATGATGATCTGTTGGCTGATGTTATCTAGGAAAAGGGTATTAGCAATATATTCTTCGCCCGGAGGCATTTCTTTTTCCAACACGGGATGTCTTCCATCCACAATGTGTAAAGCCAACCCATTATTTAAATGTGGTTTTACATAATTGTTTTTTATGGCAATGGTGGCAAATGAAAGAAGGCAATCCACTTGTGCTAGCACTGATGCATTGGTTTGCAAAGGTTGTACGTAAGACAATGCATCTGTCATCAACTCACTGTAAATTTTCAATTCGAGTGAAAGAATTTTTTCTTCTGCACCTAATATTTTTTCTTCATATTCTTTTAACTCCGGAGTAATGTATCGTTCTGCATTTACAAGGGTTTGTTTTCTGATCCAGTTACCCGGCACTTTATTTTTATGGGCATTGGTAACCTCAATGTAATATCCAAAAACATTATTAAATGCAATTTTTAAAGATGGAATGCTGGTGGCTTCACTTTCACGTTGTTGTATTTTTAAAAGAAAATCTTTTCCCGAGAAAGATATTTGTCTTAGTTCATCCAAGGCTCCATCAACTCCATCTGCTATCATTCCTCCTTTGGTAGCAAGCGCAGGCGCCTCACTCTTTAAGGTTGCTGATATCTTATTCAACAAAAGGTTACAAGGGTTAAGTTGCTCACCAAACATGGCAAAAGAAGGATGCCCACAATCAGTAAAAGCTGTTTTTAAAGGAGCTATTTGTTCAAGTGCCCGCTTAAGCTGGTTGAGTTCACGAGGTGAAATTTTTTTTATAGCGATGCGTGACAGGATGCGTTCAATATCCCCAACCAACTTAAGATGATGCAAGACTAAGGTAGCCAAAACCTCATTGTCCACTAAAAACCCAACTGCATTTTGCCGCTGTTCAATAGGGCTTAAATCTTTTAAGGGCAGCAATATCCATCTTTTCAACAGTCGGGAACCCATCGGTGTCACGGTGGCATCAATCACGTCTAAAAGTGTTCTTGCTTTATCGTGAGGAGAGTTTACCAACTCCAGATTTCTGATTGTAAATCTATCCAGCCATATAAAGTGATCTTCTTCTATGCGGGCTACAGCGGTAATGTGGCTTAGTGCTTCTTGCTGCATTTGCGAGAGGTAATGAATTGCTGTGCCGGCAGCAATAATCATTTCAGGCATTTCATCAATGCCAAAGCCTTTTAACGATAGGGTTTGAAAATGTTTCAGCAAGGTTTCTCGTGCAAAGTCAATTTGAAACACCCATTCATCAAAAGGATAGGTGTAATAATTATCGGAAAAACGCGATGAAAAATCTTTAATAAACTTTCGTTGAAGAACCACTTCGCTGGGTTTAAAATTTTGCAGCAGTTTTTCTATGTAGGTGTCATTGCCTTGGGCAACAAAAAAACTTCCAGTTGATGCATCAATAAATGCAATTCCGGTATTGCTCTCTCCAATATGAACCACTGCCAGAAAGTTGTTGGAAGTGTGATCTAGAATTTTATCACTAAAAGCAACACCAGGGGTAACCAATTCTGTTACTCCTCTTTTTACAATGGTTTTAGTTGTTTTTGGGTCCTCCAACTGATCACAAATAGCCACCCTCTGCCCTGCTCTCACTAATTTAGGCAAATAGGTATCGAGGGCGTGATAAGGGAAACCGGCCAGTTCCATTTCAGAAGCTGCACCGTTTGCTCGTTTGGTGAGTACAATACCCAGTATGCGTGAAGTTTTAATAGCATCTTCGCTAAAAGTTTCGTAAAAATCGCCTACGCGAAATAGCAGCAAGGCATCAGGGTACTTTGCCTTAATGGCATTGTACTGCTGCATAAGCGGTGTTTCGCTTTTATTTTTTTCTTTTGCTTTCAAATATTCCGTATGAAAAAACTAAAGTTAGATGAATTGGGCCGAATGCCACTGGATGAATTCAAACATAGTGCAAAAATTCCATTGGTGATCATACTAGAGAATATCCGCAGTGCTTTAAATATTGGTTCGGTTTTTCGTTCCGCTGATGCCTATCCGGTTGAGAAAATTATTTTAACAGGAATAACCTCACAACCACCCCACAAAGATATTTTAAAAACGGCATTGGGAGCAACAGAATCCGTCAAATGGGAATATGTTGAAAAAACTTTTGATGCCATTCAATCTTTACGCGCAAGTGGTTATCGCATATTTTCTATTGAACAAACAGATGCAAGTCATTTACTAAACACGTTTGATCCCGGACAAACACCTACAGCCATTGTTTTCGGAAATGAAGTAGATGGTGTTAATGCTGAAACCATTGAGCAATGTGATGGGTGTATAGAATTGCCTCAATACGGAACAAAGCATTCCCTAAACATTGCGGTTTGTGCAGGCGTTGTGCTTTACGACCTGTATCATAAAATAAAACCTCTTTGAGAGAATATTAAGAGGGCTGTGTTGTCCTAAAAAACAAAAAGTCCCACGATTACCGTGGGACTTTTTTATTGGTTTAATCAAATCTTACTTTGCTATTTCAAAATCAACACGCCTGTTCATGCGTTTGATACCTTTTGCCATTTGCTCCTTTTTACCCAACGATTGTGTTGTTAAACGAGAAGCATCAATTCCATAAACTTTTATTAAGTGATTCTTAGCGGCTTCTGCTCTTTTCTCACCTAACTTCTCGTTGTAGTTTTCAGATGCATCTACATCGCAATTTCCTATTACGTTAAGTTTCATGTTAGGATTTTTCATCATTACACGTGCAACTGTGTTTAAACGATCATGGTAGGCTTGTTTAACTGCAGACTGATCAACATCAAAGAAAATTGAAGGCAACCATCCTGTAGCGCTGCTGCTTGTAATTCCATCTTTTCCATAATCACCTGCTGGTGCTATGGTAACACCTTGGAAGTTAACAAGGCTTCCTTTTCCTGTGTTAGGTTCAAGATCTTTGCTATCAGGAACACCATCACCATCAGTATCTACTTCTAAACCGTTACCATCTACTTTAGCACCTTTGAAAGAGAATGGATCAGCATCTTTGCTATCAGCAATTCCATCACCATCAGTATCAATGCCGGTACCATCACCATAAACATGAGCACCTTCTGGTGTTGAGTTGTCTTTATCGAACAAATCAGAAACACCGTCTTTATCTTTATCTCCTGAAAGAACATCAACACGATCTTTCATTTCATTAAGATCATTGTAAACAACTTCCATTGGGTTAACCCATTCCATCATCGCTGCTTTTTTACCAAAAGTGTAGTTTACGAAAAGGTTAATAAAAGAGTAGTTATCCGACTCAGAAAGAGGCTTGTAAACGTGATCAACTTTGTCTGTAAGTGTTTTGTGGAAGGTGTACATTAAACCAACATCCAATCTTTTAATTTGGTATTTGGCACCTAAACTGATAGGGATCATGCCTTCAACAACAGGGTCTTTATCAACCAATTCAACTTTGTTTTCAGTATCAGTTACTTTAGGAGCAAACTGGAAAACACCAATTCCTAACTCACCAAAAAAGTGAAAACGTTTGTTACGTTGAAGAAAACTGATGTTTCCTATGGTATAATTAATGTTAAAGCTTCCTTGTAAAACTGGAGATTCAAATTCTAGATCTGTAGTCATACGAATTGGGCCTTTTACTGGATCAGGCAGGTTAATCACCTCATTTTGTTTAGATCCTGAAAACTTAGTGTAATTAGCTCTCACATTTAACTGAACAGAGTGCGTAAGTTGGTAACCTACTTTAAGGCCAAAAACTGGATTTTTAATGTTATCTAAAATGCTATTGTTGTTACCGGTTTTGTCATTCAAATCACCTTGAAACCAGTTAACACCCAATGAAACACCTGCCGACCATTTGTCGAAGTCCTTCTTTTTAGGCAAGCCGTAACTGCTTGATGATTCCTGAGCACTTACGGTTTGTCCCGCTAAAAACACCGATGCAGTTAAAAGTAAAATTTTAATTTTCATATTATAGAGTGGTTTAATTATCCTACAGAATTTCAATTTGCAAGTATAACACAATGATTTTAAAGTACAAAAAAATTTTGCACCCTAATTAGCGCGCAAAGATAGCTGTTTATTTTAATTGAAAACCCATAGCCTGAATTTTTTCAAGTATAAATTCCAAATCTTCTTTATTGTTCACAAAATCAAGTTCATCGGTGGGTATTAGCAACACTCTTTTTTTTACTGATGCCTTGCTTAAGTAGCCTTTATAGGCATTGTTTATTTTTACCAAGTATTCATCTTTCATCTGCTGCTCGTAATCTCTGCCTCTTTTCTTTATATTATTTTGCAAGGCCGGAATTTCCTTATGCAAAAAAACAATCAATTGCGGATTGGGTAACGACTGCCGCAGCATTTGAAAAAATTGATCAAAAAGCCCGAACTCCTCTTTACGCAAATTAGATTTGGCAAACAGCAGCGATTTTTCAAACATATAGTCCGAAACTACTGGAAAATTAAGCGTATGAAGCCTAAAAAAATCTTTTAACTGGGTGTAACGGGCTGCCATAAACGACATTTCAAGAGGAAATGCAAACTGATCGGGGTTGCCATAAAATTGGGGTAAAAAAGCATTCTGCGCAAACTCCTCAAGCACCAGATTGTAATTAAAGCGATTGCTTATCTCACGCGCAAGTGTGGTTTTGCCTGCTCCTATATTTCCCTCGATTACTAAATATTGATTACGATACATACTTTTCCTGTTTTACCACCTCGCCTTTATCGTTACATTGTACTAGCAATTGTTTAACCGACACATTTAATATTGGATGTTTGAAAGAGGGAATTATTTCTACCAGCGGCTCTAAGGCAAAGCGCCTATTGGCCAATGCAGGGTGTGGTATGGTTAGCACAGGTTCGTTAACAACTTGGCTTCCGTAAAATAAAATATCTATGTCAATGATCCGCGCCTCCCATTTTACCATGCGCACGCGACCCATTTTTTCTTCAATAATTTGCAATGCGGCTAACAACTCTAATGGCTTTAATGAGGTTAAAACAACCAATCCTTGGTTTACAAATGCTGGTTGATGGGTATTTCCCCAAGGTGCAGACTCAAACAACGAAGATTGTTTTTGCACTTGGCCAACAGACGTGCGTATCATGGAAATTGCTTTTTCAAGGTTGCCACTTCTGTTTCCCAGGTTGCTTCCTGTTAATAATATTACTTTTTGTAAACCTTCTGGAGGCACAACTGTTGCGTTTTAATAGTTTTGCAAATCTATCACCATATAACGCAATAAAAAAATGAAACAGTTTTTAAAATTTGTATTAGCAACAATGACGGGTATTCTTTTACTTTTCCTCATCTTCTTTTTCGTTTTTGGAGCCATCATAGGATCTGCCTTTAAAAAAGATACCGTTCAGTTAACTGAAAATTCAGTATTAAAAATACAACTAAACCACACGGTGACAGATCGTACGCAAAGCAATCCCTTTAGTGAGATTGATTTTGGAAACCTTCGCGCCAATGTACAACCTGGGCTTGCAGATATTGTGAGGGATATTGAACGCGCTTCAAGAGATTCTAAGATCTCCGGAATTTATTTAGATCTCAATAATTTATCGGCAGGCTATGCCACCATACAAGAATTGCGCAATGCCCTGCTGGAATTTAAAAAGTCAGGCAAGTTTGTTTATGCCTATGCGGAGGGTTACTCAACGCAGGCTTACTACCTGGCCTCATCGGCAGATAAGGTAATGCTTCATCCGCAGGGAGCTGTTGATTTTAAAGGGATGTTTACTCAACTCATGTTTTTTAAAGGAGCACTTGAAAAGCTGGAAATT
>JAYTNW010000194.1:0-2462 GCA_043748115.1 Bacteroidota bacterium
GTTGTCCTACTAATACGTTATCAAAGGAGGCTCCTATGGATTGTTCGTAATTTTTCAAAGCAACATCAGGCATCAATGCCATCAATTCAGCGCCTTTCATTTTGTTATAGTTACTCTCCGGATCACGAAGTTCAACCCGCGAACGTGAGCTGGCAGCAAGATCTGATTCTAATTTTAAAATGTTTTCTGCTGCTTCATCACCATTAGGCACATTGGCCATCTTAAACATCTGACTTATTAAGCCTTTGTATTTTTTTCTAATTGCCTCTGATTCGCTGTCCTCTTTCAAATAATAATCTCTGTCAGGTAAACCCAGTCCACCTTGAAAAAGATTAATGATCATTTCCGTGCTTGCTTTATCATCCTGACCAACATAAAAACCAAAGAAAGCGCCTACACCCATTTTATGGAGATCGGCAACCGTTTGCATAAGTTGAGATTTATCGGCAACCATTTTCACTTTTTCAAGCATCGGCCTTAAAGGTTGTGCGCCCATTGTTTCCAATTTAAGAGAGTCCATACCAGTGGCATAAAAATCTCTAATCTTTTGTTCGGCACTACCTTTTGGAGCATCGGTGTTTTTTGCATTCACATCAAGTATGGTCTTCACACGCGAGCGAGTAACATCATCCAGTATGTTAAAACTTCCCCAACGCGTTTCAGCACCGGGAATGGGATTGTTTTTTAACCATGTTCCGTTTACATAATTATAAAAATCATCTCCAGGTTTAACGGCATTATTAAAATTGAGAGGATCAATGGCCTTTGCCATAGGTTTAACATCAGACGTAACCGGCTTTTCCCGTTGTCCGGTAAATGAGTACAGCGCCACTGAAGCTGCAGCTAATCCGACAATTGCAATCGTTTTTTTCATTTTGATATTTATGGTGTTATTTTTTTAATTCAGTAAAATAATGATAGAAGTAAGGAATGGTTTCAATGCCTTTATAAAAATTGAACAATCCAAATTTTTCGTTAGGCGAATGCAAATTATCACTATCGAGGCCAAAACCAAAGAGAACAGTTTTTAGGCCTAGTTCTTTTTCGAATAGTGCCACAATAGGAATACTTCCTCCACCACGAGTAGCGATAGGCTTTTTGTCGAAAGCCTTTTCCATAGCCATGCTTGCCGCTTTAAATGGGATTGAATCAGTAGGTGTTAGCACAGGCTCTCCGCCATGATGGGCCGTAACTTTTACCACTACATTGTTTGGCGCTATAGACATAAAATGCTGTTCAAAAAGTTTCGATATTTTATCAGATCCTTGGTTAGGCACTAAACGCATACTGATTTTGGCAAATGCTTTAGATGGCAAAACGGTTTTTGCACCTTCACCGGTGTAGCCACCCCAAATGCCATTCACTTCAAGAGTAGGCCTGATGCTGGTGCGTTCAATGGATGAATATCCTTTTTCACCCCACACTTCGTTAACGCCTAAATCTTTTTTATACTCATTTTCATCAAACGGAATTTTAGCAAGGTCTCCACGATCACCATCGCTAACGGTTTGTACATCATCATAAAAACCTTTAACGGTAATGTGGTTGTTGTCATCATGCAACGATGCTATCATTTTACAAAGAATTGTGGCCGGATTTGCCACAGCACCTCCGTAAACACCACTGTGCAAGTCGCGGTTCGGGCCTGTCACTTCTACCTCCATATAAGCAAGCCCTCGTAGCCCTACATCAATAGAAGGTGTATCGTTTGCTATCATGGATGTATCTGAAATTAAGACTACATCGGCCTTCAACTTTTCTTTATTGTTTTTAACAAACGTTCCCAGGTTGCTCGATCCTACCTCCTCTTCTCCTTCTATCATAAACTTTACGTTACATGGCAACGTGTTTGTGCTAATCATGCCTTCAAACGCTTTTACGTGCATGTACATTTGCCCCTTATCATCACAGGAACCACGTGCATAAATTGCTCCTTCAGGATGCAGGTCTGTTTTTTTTATCACCGGCTCAAAGGGAGGTGAAGTCCACAGGTTTAATGGATCAGGGGGTTGTACATCGTAATGCCCATACACCAAAACGGTTGGTAGTTTGGTGTCAATGATCTTTTCTGCATACACGATAGGATGCCCTCCGGTGGCGCAAATTTCTACCTTATCAGCTCCGGCCTTCTCAAGGCTTGTTTTCACAAACTCAGCCGTGCGTACCATATCATCCTTATGACGGGAGTCGGCACTAACTGATGGTATTTTAAGCAACTCCAGTAGTTCGTTTAAAAACCGGTCTTTATTTTTTTCGAGATAATCTTTTGTTTTTTCCATTTAAGTATGAATGTTTTGAAAGTTTAATCGGTGAAAGGTGTAGCTTTAAGCTAATGCGCTTATGATGCGCTTAAGGCCGTAGCCTCCTTATGAATTTTTTTTACCAACCCTTGTAACACTTTACCCGGCCCGGCTTCTACAAACTCAGTAGCACCGTTGTCCACCATTTTTAAAATGGATTGT
>JAYTNW010000195.1:0-7198 GCA_043748115.1 Bacteroidota bacterium
TTTTGAATTCATAATACTTTGCAAAAGGATTACAAGTCAAACAACCGTCATGTTAACTACTTAACTATATTTGCATAAAATCTAAACAAACATATGGGAAAAGGCGATAAAAAATCAGGAAAAGGAAAACTTGCCATCGGAAGTTTTGGAGTAAGAAGAAAAGCACGTACAGCAAAAAAAGTTGTTGCTGCTGCAGCTCCTAAAGCAAAGGCAAAAAAATAAATTCCTCCACCGCTCCGCATTTAAAGGTTGTTCTTCATTGAGGACGACCTTTTTTAATTTTACAGATTATGGATAAAAAAATTCTCCTCCTTGATACCTTGCACGAATCCTTTATTACTGGCATTACTGCTGTGGGATTTAATTGTGTGGAAGCCTATACCTGGAGCAAAGAAAAAATTATAGAAGCGCTTCCTGATTTTACAGGGATGGTGATAAGGAGCAGGATACCCGCTGACAAAGAATTATTGTTAGGCGCCACACGTTTAAAATTTATAGCAAGGGTGGGTGCAGGTATGGAAAACATTGATGTGCCCTTTGCGGAAAGTAAAAACATTATTTGCCTTAATGCACCTCAAGGCAACAGAATGGCCGTGGCCGAACATTGCTTGGCCATGCTACTAGCGCTGTTCAACAACTTAATGAGAGCAGATAAAGAAGTGAGAAAAGGGATATGGCGCAGAGAAGAAAACCGAGGCGTTGAGTTGACTGGTAAAACCATTGCAATTATCGGATACGGATATATGGGTAGTGCTTTTGCAGAGGTGCTAAAGGGCTTTGATGTTCGCTTACTGGTGTATGATAAATACAAAGAGGTGGTTACTGATAAAAGTAAAAATTTGTTTGCTACAACACTTCCTGAAATTTTTGGACAAGCCGATATTGTAAGCTTACATGTGCCACTGACAGAGGAAACCAAATTTATGTTGAATGACAAATTTATTAATAGCTTTAAGAAGAATATTTATTTGTTAAATACATCGAGAGGGAAATGTTTAAAAACAGATGACTTGGTAAAAAACCTAAAGACGGGAAAAATTATTGGGGCCTGTTTAGATGTGTTGGAGTACGAAACCTCATCCTTCGAAAACATACCGGTTGAAAATTTACCTCCTTCATTTAAATTTTTAAGTGAGGCCGATAATGTTATTTTAACACCTCACATTGCCGGCTGGACGCATGAGTCGAACCGAAAAATGGCCGATGTTTTGGTTGAAAAGATTAAGAAGTTAAATCTGTAACGCCCCAATCTCTTAAAATGAGTGCTTAGCTTTAAAATCAAACTTTATTACATTTGTCGGCTCTATAACAAATTACAGTATGCGGGAATTACAGTTTCGAGAAGCATTGCGTGAAGCGCTCAACGAAGAAATGCGAAGGGATGAAAACGTTTTTTTAATGGGTGAAGAAGTTGCTCAATACAACGGAGCTTATAAAGTTTCGCAAGGTATGTTGGAGGAGTTTGGCGAAAAAAGAGTTATAGATACACCTATTGCTGAATTAGGATTTGCTGGAATAGGCGTGGGTGCTGCCATGAATGGGCTAAGGCCTGTTATTGAATTTATGACCTTTAACTTTTCACTCGTGGCCATTGACCAAGTTATTAATTCAGCCGCTAAGGTGAAATCCATGAGTGGCGGACAGTTTGGTTGTCCAATAGTATTCAGAGGGCCAACAGCATCAGCGGGGATGTTAAGCTCACAACACTCACAGGCTTTTGAAAACTGGTATGCGAACTGCCCCGGGCTAAAGGTGGTGGTACCCTCCAATCCAAAAGATGCCAAAGGTTTACTTAAAGCATCTATTAGAGATAACGACCCTGTTATTTTTATGGAAAGCGAACAGATGTACGGAGAAAAAGGCGAAGTGCCTGAAGGAGAATATGTGATGCCCATTGGAGTGGCTGATATAAAACGACCCGGGAAAGATGTAACGATTGTTTCTTTTGGAAAAATAATTAAGACCGCTTACAAGGCAGCAGAAGAACTGGCTAAAGAAAATATTGATGTAGAAATAGTAGACCTTCGTACAGTGCGCCCTATTGACTACGCCACCGTTATTGAATCAGTAAAAAAAACAAACAGGCTTGTAATTGTAGAAGAAGCATGGCCATTGGGCAGCATAGCCACCGAAGTTGCCTTTAAAGTACAACGCGAGGCTTTTGATTATTTAGATGCTCCCGTTTTACGTGTAACCACCGGTGATGTTCCTCTCCCCTATGCCCCAACGTTAATTGATGCATCGTTACCTAATGCAGCACGTGTGATAAAGGCTGTGAAAAAGGTGATGTATTTAGATTGATGAGGTGAGGTTTTGTTTGAAAATCCTGAATAAAACTCGGGACGTTTTCACCTTTTTACTACTCAAAAACACCGAAACAATTCTTAGGCAAAAATGTTCCATTGTCTAAATTGATGTTATGGTCACCTTACTTAAGCAACAACAGTTTTTACCCATTTCGTTAGAAAAAGCGTGGGCTTATTTTTCATCGCCTCATAATTTAAATGAGCTTACTCCAGATAGTATAACCTTTAAAATACTTTCAGATGTACCGGAGAAAATGTATGAAGGCCTTATTATTAATTACATGATTTCTCCTTTATTAAACATCCCACTACACTGGTGCACGGAAATTACGCATGTGAGGGAGCTGCATTACTTTGTGGATGAACAGCGTAAAGGCCCTTATAAAATGTGGCATCATGAACATCATTTTAAAGAAACTCCCGGTGGCGTTGAAATGATAGACCTTTTACATTACGACATTGGAATGGGAGCTATTGGGAAAATAGCAGGAACGTTATACGTACATAAAAAGGTGAGGGAAATATTTGAGTTTAGGAAAATGAAATTAGAACAGATGTTTCCTTGATTTTTTTCCATCAATTCAAAACGCGATAGAACAACAACAGGTCTTTATTTTCCGGTGTTTGGCGTAACTCATCAGCAACAAGACCCGCTTTCAATAAAAGCTTTATGGATGCAGTGTTTTCCTTATGCGTGTAGGCTTCTATTTTTTCTAGCTTCAAAAACGATTGGGCATAAACCATTACTTCAGTTAAAGCCTCTGTCATTAATCCATTACCATGCAAGGCGGAGGCAAGCTCAAACCCTACTTCACATGCTGTTTTATTGCTGTTAAAGTTCCATAAACAAATAGTACCCACAATGGTATTGTCACACTCAATAACCCAGTAAAAACTATCCTGCGCATTTACCGCAGCGGTAATTTTTTCAATAAAAGAAACCACCTCATCAAGTGAACGGGGAGGATTTCTGTCAATAAACTTATTAACGACTGGGTCAGTTCGTAATTGAAACAGAAATTTTACATCCTGCAACCCAGGTTTTCGCAACACCAGCCGATGTGATTTCAGTACAGGAAAGTCTCCATCATATAATTTCATAGAGGTATTATCATTTGACAATTTCTTTCTCAAATGTAGTAACAAAAAAAAATAGAGTTTTAAATTAAAAAGAACCTGGAAGGTCGCTTGAAAAATCAGCGGCAATTCACTGCTGCCCTGTTTTCAATCTCAGGGTTAAAACCTATATTCGCACTTCCAAAAAAATACAGATGAAATTTGCCACCAAAGCTTTACATGCCGGTGTAGAACCCGATCCTTCAACGGGTGCGATTATGACACCTATTTATCAAACATCTACTTACGTGCAGGCTTCACCGGGCAGCCACAAAGGATATGCCTATGCAAGGGGGAAAAACCCTACACGTTCGCAGTTGGAAAAAAATATTGCAGCACTTGAAAATGCGAAATATGGTTTGTGTTTCAGCAGCGGTATGGGCGCTACAGATGCCGTGGTTAAGCTATTAAAACCCGGTGATGAAGTGATATCAGGTGATGATCTTTATGGCGGAACCTACAGGATGTTTACAAAGGTGTTTGCCAATTATGGGATAAAATTTCATTTCATTGATTTGAAAGAGGCATCCAATATTGAAAAATATGTTAATGCCAATACCAAGCTCATTTGGTTAGAAACACCTACCAACCCCACGATGCAAATCGTTGATATTGCTTCTTGTGCTGCCATTGCTAAAAAACACACCCTTATCTTAGCGGTTGACAATACTTTTGCCTCTCCATTTCTACAAAACCCAATGGATTTGGGAGCTGATATCGTTATGCACTCCGTAACCAAATATTTGGGAGGACACAGCGATGTAGTGATGGGTGCTTTGTGTATGAATGACGACAAACTCTATGAGCAAATAGCTTTTATCCATAACTCCTGTGGTGCTACACCGGGTCCAATGGACAGCTTTTTGGTGTTACGCGGAATAAAAACACTGCACCTGCGCATGGAGCGCCATTGTTTTAACGGTAAAAAGATTGCTGAATTTTTGCGATCGCACCCCAAGGTTGATAAAGTATATTGGCCTGGATTTACAGACCATCCGAATCATGAAATTGCCAAAAGACAAATGCGCGATTTTGGAGGAATGATATCCTTTGACATCAAGAACAAATCCAAGGAAGAGTGTTTCAGAATCGCCTCTTCGGTAAAGGTGTTTTCCTTAGCAGAATCCTTAGGCGGTGTTGAGTCGCTCATTAACCACCCGGCTACCATGACGCATGCCAGCATTCCTAAAGAAGAACGTGAGCGTGTTGGCGTAACTGATACCCTTTTACGCTTAAGCGTAGGCATTGAAGACATAGAAGACCTTCTGGAGGACCTTAAACAAGCCCTGTCATGAAAATATTACCTGCTTTTTTATTGCGAAACAGCTAGTTTGCTGTATATTTGAAATCCATTAATCACAATCCATAAATAAAAAAATGCGAAAAAATTTTACTCTTGCCATGGCAGTAATTTTAGGGCTGTTTACTGCTTCCGTGAATGCACAAACCCTTAAACATTGGTGTGCCTCTGATGAGGTAAACAATGCACTTGACGCCAGCAATCCTGCCATTAAACAAGCAAGGATACAAATGCAGGATTACATAGCTGACTTTGTTAAAACCAATCCTAATGGCGTTTCACGCAAAAGCAATGGAGTTATCTCTTATGTGATTCCTGTTGTTTTTCACGTGATCCACAATTGCGGTCCCGAAAACATTTCTGAGGCTCAAATTTATGATGAAATACATAACTTAAATCGTAATTACCAGAAACTGAGAGGTGATTCTGCAAATATTTACTCAACTTTTCAAGCACTAAATGCCGATGTAGAAATTGAATTTAGACTTGCAAAAAAAGACCCTAACGGAAATTGCACCAACGGTATTGACCGCATACAATCCATGTTAACCTATAATGCAGATGATGCCTCTAAATTAAACCCATGGCCTCGTAACAAATACCTCAACATCTGGACAATTTATAATTTTGGCGCTTCACACTCAGGTGCTGCGGCCTATGCTTACAGACCTGTTGTAGGTCTTTCATCGCTTATTGATGGCATCATTACTCTCTCTAATTATGTTGGCAGCATTGGAACAAGCAACAGCAACCAACAATATACATTAACACATGAGATAGGCCATCATTTGGGATTACCTCACACATGGGGAAGCACTAACCAACCAGGCGTAGCCTGTGGTGATGATGGCATTAGTGACACTCCCTTAACCAAAGGTTTTCTTTCTTGTCCAACTGCCAGCAATGCAAGTGTGTGCAACCCTCCTATTGTAGAAAATTACCAAAACTATATGGACTATAGTTATTGCTATTACATGTTTACCAACGGACAAAAGGCTGCTATGCATGCTACACTAAACTCTTCTGTGTGCGGCCGCAACAACCTTTCTGCGGCAGCCAACTTACTGGCTACAGGTACAGATGGAGCAGCCTATGTTTGTATTCCAACTGCATCATTCGGGACATGCGACCCTTCAACTCAGCGGTTTGTTTGCGAAGGCGGTAATCTTACCTTTAAAGATCAATCGTTTAATATTGACACCATTGGTGTAACCTACTCATGGTTTAGTAATGGTGCTAATCCCTCTACGGTAACTGGCGCTAGTGCTGTTTTAAATTTCCCCACAGCAGGTGTTTACGATGTTGCCTTAACAGTAACCAATTCTGCCGGAACAGATACTTATACAATTTCTAATTATGTTGTGGTAAGTGCTATTTCTGCTGCATTGGCAACTCCGCTTGTAGAAGGTTTTGAAAGCACAGTAATTCCTGGAACTGCTGATTGGTATGTTGACAATAGCTCTGCCGGGTCAAGTGAATTTCAAACGTCAACTGTTGCGCCTTATGCTGGAAGCTATTCCTTAAGATTACAAAATCATTCAGGCAACACCACTGACACTCGCGATGCTATAGTTACACCTGCCTTTGATTTGTCAAACACCACACTTGCTAAAGCCTACTTCCGTGTAGCTTATGCCAACCGTGCAACCGGCAGTGGAGATGTTATGAAAGTTTTTGTTTCTAGCGATTGCGGTTTAACCTGGGTACAACGCTACATTAAAACAGCAGCTAATTTACAAACTGTTACAAACATTGTTACCGCTAGCTTTACACCCACAAGCACGCAATGGCGATTGGACTCAGTGAACCTTGGTGCATTTTCAAATGACCCTAACGTACGCCTAAAGTTCGAGTTTGCTTTCGACACTGGAAACAACCTGTATATTGACAACATCAACATCTCAGGTGTGGTAGGATTTGATGAAATATATATTGATGCTGACGAAATGACTTTGTCCCCCAATCCTGCACATGGCTTAACCACCCTTGGCTTTAAATTAATTAACACCAAGGACGTAACCATTACAATTTCCGATGTTTTAGGAAAGGAATTGCAAAAAATTACAGAAGGCAACCTTTATCCCGGAAGCTATCAGTACGAAATAAAAACTCCTGAAGCTAATGGAGTTTATTTTGTGAGGATCGTTTCGGGCAACCAGTTTATCACTAAAAAATTAATAGTTCAATAATAAAGTAATAGATTAAAGCCTGCTGTACATCATACAGCAGGCTTTTTTATTTTTAGATAAAAGCATGACAGGCAAAACAAATATCATCGAAATTAAACACATAATTTACGCATCTCCTGACCGCGTATTTGATGCACTCACCAACCCTTCTGTTTTAAAAAAATGGATAGAGGGCAACGTTATTTTCGAACTTGAATTAAATGGACGAGTAGAACTTTTTGACGGATGGATGAAAGGCACCATCGTTCGATTTGAAAACGGAAAATCAATTGCTTACACCTGGAAGC
>JAYTNW010000196.1:0-10007 GCA_043748115.1 Bacteroidota bacterium
TACCGAAAACGACCCTGTATCTACTACGCAAATTCCTGAAGAGCCGGTTATGTTACCAGTGTTAGGTCTTGCGTTAATGGTAATAAGTAAGGTGTCTGACGAACCAAAACAGGTATCAACTGCTGTTACGCTAGTTTCCTGATACCAAAGTTGTACCACCTGTGTTCCTGGTACAGTCCAGTTAACGGTTATATTACTACTTCCATTTCCACTGGCAATGGTGCCGCCTTGGGCAAACCAATTGTAGGTGCTTCCAGGAGTGTTTAAGGTAGCATAAGAAATACCTTGAGCGGCATTGGCGCAAAGCGTTGATGGGCCGGTAGGCGCTACAGAATTTAGAATTACATTGATGGTAACGGATAAATTAATGGCCTGCGACAGGCATCCCAAATCAGTAGTTTCCGCTGCTGTTACCAATCCCGTTCCTGAGTTTACGGACCAATCTACTGTTATTGTATCTGTTCCCTGGCCGCTAACAATAGTTCCATTACTTACTACCCAATTGTAAGTTGATGTGGGGTTAGGATTTACTACCCAATACTGAACACCTGTTACACCCGGGCATACTGATGTTGTTCCATTAACAGCCGTAATGGTGGCCGCAGGATTAACAACTACATTAATGGTATCATTAGCAGAACACAATGCACCACTTACGCCACTCACCACATAGGAGGTATTTGACGTAGGGTTAACCACAATAGATGATCCTGTTCCAATAACTGATCCGCCTGCAATGCTCCAGGTGTAATTTGCTGCGCCTGTTGCATTTAATATTAACGTATCACCAATGCAAATGGTATTGGCTGATGAGCTGATTTGCACTGCAGGAAGTGGGTTAACTGTTAAAGTAACCGTGTTGGTGTTGGAACACAAACTAGCGTTGGTGCCTGTTAAAATGTAGGTGGTTGTGGCAACAGGGTTTACTGTAAAACTTGCGTTGGTGTTGATGATGGTTGATGGTGATGTGGAAATGGCCCATCCATAAGTGTTGGCGCCAGTGGCAGTAAGCACAGCACTATCACCGGCACAAATAGCTAGCGGTGCCACTGTGGCATTTACAACTGGCTGCGGGTTCACATCCACCGTTACACTATCAGTGATGATGCAACCGTTCAATTCTGTTATAACAATATAGGTGGTGGAGGTTGCACTTCCGCTGGTGTTGTTCACTATCAACACCGGATTTGAAATGGTAGTGCTGCTCAACCCAGTTGAAGGAGACCAATTATAAGTATATCCTGATGTTGTTGTTGTACCTAACTGTAGGGTATCTCCTCCACAAAGTGTTGCTGAAGCACCTGCATCTGCAATTGGATTTGGATTAATAGTTATAGCTACAGTATCAGCATCTAGGCAACCAAATAAATTTGTGGTTACAATAAAATTGGTTGTAACCGGTGAAGAGGTGGTGTTGGTTAATGTAACAATGGGATCACTAACAGTAGCGTTGCTAAGGCCCGATGCCGGAGTCCAGCTATATACATAATTATTTTGCGATGCAGCTCCAATAACGGTGCTAACCCCGCTGCAATAAACGGTGTCAGTCCCTGCGGATGCTATCGGTATAGGGCTTGATATCACCTGCACAGTATCAGAAGTGATACATCCATTAAAATCAGTTGTGACAACATACAACAGTGTATCAGGTGTAGGGTTGGTGTTATTGAGCGTTAGTACAGGATTGGAAATGGCCGTATTGTTTAGCCCATTAGAGGGTGTCCATGAGTAAGTGTATCCCGTTGTGGAGGTACCACCAAGTTGAACCGTATTTCCTGCACACAGCAACTGGTTAACACCTGCATTGGATACTGGATTTGGTTTAACCGTAACCTCAACCGTATCTGTACTTGAGCAGCCACTTTGACTGGTTGTTACAATAAATGATGTTGTCACCGCATTTGCAGTGGTGTTGGTGAGGGAAACAGAAGGATCGCTTGCAGTGGCATTGCTTAGCCCTCCGGCAGGATTCCAGGAATAAGTATAACCCGATGTTGATGTTGTGCCAAGGGTGGCCGAACCTCCACTGCAAAAGTTTACATCGTTTCCAGCGGAAGAAGCAGGGATGAAATTTACAGTAATGATTATGTTAGCTGTGGCGGTACAGTTAAAACTATTTTGTACTGATAAAGTATAAGTTTGTGTAACAGGGGCTGTTCCGGTATTTGAAAGAGTAACCGTAGGGTTAGAAATGGTGGTACTGTTTAACCCAGTTGCAGGAGACCATTGGTAGGTGTAACCTGTAATGTTGGCTCCGCCAATGGTGATTGAGTTACCCGAACAAAGTGAAGCAGAAGTGCCTGCATTGGCAACGGCTTCAGGATTAACCGTTACATTAACCGTATCGGTATTTTCACATCCATTTAAATTGGTAGTAACAATATAAGAAGAAGTTATTGGTAACGTACCCGTGTTTGCCAAAGTCACGGTTGGGTTACTCGAAGTAGCATTGCTTAACCCCGCTGCCGGACTCCATCCATAAGTGTAACCTGAGGTGGATGTTGTACCTAATGCAGCATTGGCACCGGAGCAAAAAGAAACATCGGAACCTGCGTTGGCAGCAGGAATAGCACCAATGGCTACCTGCCTGGAAATGGTGTCAGACAAACACCCGTTATGATTAACAGTAGCTGCACTAAGCGTAGCAGTTCCTGCACCATTAAAATTTACCACCACCGTGTTCCCTGTTGATGCGCCCACAATATTTCCATTGGTAACCGACCAACTAAACGTATATCCCGAATCAGCAGGTACGCTATAAGTTACATTGTTCAGCGCATCAGCACACAAGTTTAGTGGGCCTGAAAGAGAAATAGGCTTGGGAGTATTTTCTACTGTAATTGAATAAACAATATTGGTGGTTTTTGCAGGACATCCATTATCGTTGGCTATCACCGTAAACTGGTAGGGCTGATTGCTGCCCTGTGCGCAACCTGTGTACCAGCAAAATTGTCCTGTTGCACTGCCTGCTCCAGATGTATCAATAAAGGTAGCGGGTGGCGTAAGGCCAAAAATGGTTCCTGTGTGAGCAACAAAAATACTATCACCGTTTGAATCGTTAAAAGTGGTGTTAAAGCACAGCGTGTCACCCTCCTGTATTGTATAATTTATTTGTGAGGTAGAAGTGGATAGGTTAGGCGCAGGATTTAGTGGACATGGAATAACAATAATCTGTATGTCTCTTCGCGAAACACCAATTAAGACTCCGTTCCTGTATTCCTGTATTTCAACAGCAAGTACATAAAAGCCCTGGTTGGGAACATAGTAAGATGCCAAACCGGTGGCGCTGTTCATATTAACGTATCCTCCCGGGCCGAAAGGTGATGTAACACTGTAGTTAAAATCATAAACTGTGTTTGTGATTGGCCAAGGATAAGGATTGGGAGGAGTAGGATTGGGATCACCTGGGCTGCCAATGCCATTGTATGGAGTTACGAAACTGTACACCAGTGAATCTCCGTCTGCATCAAAAGCCTGATTAAGGATTGACGCAGTATCCTGTGCACAAAGAAAAGGAACCGGAGCGGCAGCAAACGTGGGAGAACTATTGATAAAACTGAAAGGCGATGGTGCTGTTGCATAATATACCTGGCCTGCATTGCCGGGATTGTTCAAGTTAAGGATATTGTTGTTGCGGCAGCACCTGTCTGAGATAAAATAAAAGCCGGAAGTAGGACTGCCGGGAAATGAAAATTGTGCCTCATAAATACCTTTCTCCACACACACATTAGGAGCAAAAGTACACGAGTCGTTTCCACTGGGAGGTGTTACATTTTTTTGAATGGTGAGTGGAAGTACATCATCCAACACCAATAATTTATCTCCATTGGGATTGTTAGGGTCATCGATATAAATACCTATGTTCATATCAATAGGTAAAAGAGTAGATCCGGGATCGCACAACCTAAACAGCTCCAGCGTTATTTGGTATTGGTAATTTCCGGTAACACTATCCTGCCCAAGGAAAATGTAGTTTAGGCTCCCTCCCATCAAGTGGGTTGCGCGTGCAGATGATGAAATAAGCAATATAGTTATTCCCGCTGACAGCAGGTTACGTACAATTTTTTTTATCATAGCCAGTATGTTGAAAGTTATAGGTAAGTGTTCGATCTCAATATTAATTTCACAATCTTGCTTGTTTATCAACGAATAATAAAAGAACTGTTGACCAGAGTAAGGATCAACAAAAGCTTGAGCTGAAAGCGATAGCGAGACTTTAAAATTATGCTGTAAATGTAAATAATCGCTTTGAAATGAAAAAAACGATCATTGCCTACCATAGAGGTTAGCTTAAGCCACTAAAAAAACTACTTTGCAGGACACACTGCCGTTGCTCCTTTAATCGAGTTTCAAAACTGCCATAAATGCACTTTGAGGAATCTCTACACTACCCACTTGTCGCATTCGCTTTTTACCCTCTTTCTGCTTTTCCAGCAACTTACGCTTCCGAGAAATATCACCACCATAGCATTTTGCGGTAACATCCTTTCTGATGGCTTTTACGGTTTCACGGGCAATAATTTTTGCTCCAATGCTGGCTTGGATAATAATTTCAAATTGCTGGCGAGTGATCAGCTCTTTCAATTTCTCGCACATCTTTTTTCCAAAGGTGTAAGAATGGTCTCTGTGAATGAGAGCAGAAAGTGCATCTACCGGTTCTCCGTTTAATCGGATATCGAGCCTTACAAGATCACTGGCCTGGTACCCTATGGGGTGGTAATCAAAAGAAGCATATCCCTTTGAAACTGACTTAAGCTTATCATAAAAATCAAAAACAATCTCTGCCAAAGGCATTTCAAACATCAGTTCTACCCTGTCTGTTGTGAGGTAATTCTGACCTGTAATGTTTCCCCTTTTGTTGATACACAAACTCATCACTGCGCCCGTAAATTCCGATTTAGTGATAATCTGTGCCTTAATATAAGGCTCCTCTATCCTTTCCATTTTGCTCGGATCCGGAAAATCACTGGGGTTGTGAATTTCGAACTCTTCTCCATTGGTGAGATAGGCCTTGTAAGAAACGTTGGGCACGGTGGTAATCACGGTCATGTTAAATTCGCGCTCCAAACGTTCCTGAATAATCTCCATGTGGAGCATCCCCAAAAATCCGCATCTGAAACCAAAACCTAATGCCGCTGATGACTCAGGCTCGAAAACCAAGGAGGCATCGTTCAACTGCAGCTTTTCCATAGAGGCACGCAACTCTTCGTACTCATCCGTATCAACAGGGTAAATACCGGCAAACACCATCGGTTTAACATCTTCAAATCCCGAAATAGCTTCGATACAGGGGTTGTCAACAGTGGTAATGGTGTCACCAACTTTTACCTCTTTGGCATTTTTTATTCCTGATATAATGTAACCCACATTACCCACACCCAATGATTTGGTAGGGAATTTTTCTAACTTAAGTACGCCAATCTCATCGGCATTGTAAGTGGTTTCCGTAGCCATAAACTTTACTCGCTCGCCCGATCTTATTTGCCCATCAAGGATTTTGTAATAAGCAATGATGCCGCGAAATGAGTTAAAAACAGAATCAAAAATAAGTGCCTTTAATGGCGCATTAGGATTGCCTTTTGGAGCTGGTATGCGATGCACAATTTCTTTTAAAATATCATGCACCCCCATTCCGGTTTTACCGCTGGCGGCCATAATCTCTTCACGTTTACATCCTAAAAGATCAACAATTTGGTCTTTAACCAATTCGGGTTCGGCACTGGGTAGATCTATTTTGTTGAGAACAGGAATAATAGTCAAATCATGTTCAAGAGCCAAATAAAGATTGCTGATGGTTTGCGCTTGAATACCTTGCGCTGCATCCACAATAAGCAATGCGCCTTCACAGGCTGCAATGCTGCGTGATACCTCGTAAGAAAAATCAACGTGGCCGGGCGTGTCAATCAAGTTGAGTACATATGGCTTACCATCCAATTGGTAGTCCATTTGAATAGCATGGCTTTTAATGGTTATTCCTCTCTCACGTTCCAGATCCATATCATCCAGCACCTGCGCCTGCATGTTAAATTTGTTGGTGGTGTTAGTGTATTCCAATAAACGGTCGGCCAAGGTACTTTTACCATGGTCAATATGGGCAATAATGCAAAAATTTCTTATGTTTTCCATCGAGGTGCAAAAATAGGGTTTTTAGGGGTACGGGAAAAGAGGAAAATAGCCGGTAGCCGTTGGCAGTGGTGGCAAGCAGTGGCAGAAGGAAAAATGGTAGAACCATTTATGGTGGGAAAGCTAGCTGGAGACAGTTGTACAAGATAAGTGGCTGTTATTTTTCCATTTAAATTTGGGCTTTTATTGCCGATCTTTTTTCATTTGTACATTTTGGTGGCAAATTGCACAACAGGTTTGGGTGGTTGTAAAGGCATTTAAGAATTAGGGAATGAGAGGACGCGTGTTTTTTGCTTTTTTAATTATTAGAAACAAAGACTCAACTTTACTATTTTTACACCTATTCAACTTTTTAAATATTATTTCTTGATAAAATTTATCCTGAACCAAAACGAAGTTACAGCTCATGTAAACAGCAATGTTACTCTTTTGGATTTCATTCGCTACCATCAGCATTTAACAGGTACAAAAATTGGTTGTCGTGAAGGCGATTGTGGTGCCTGTACCATTCTTGTAGGAAGCCTTATGCCAGGTCACCGCTTAACAAACGGTGATGCGATTTTGGAGTATCGCTCTGCCACATCCTGCCTTATGCCCATAGGAAATGCCCGTGGAAAACACATTGTGACCATTGAGGGAATAAATTTTAACGACCGGCTCAACCCCATTCAAAAAGCCATGAGTGATGAAGGTGCTACCCAATGCGGATTTTGTACCCCCGGATTTGTGATGTCGCTGGCCGGATACTGCTTAAGCGATAATGAGATGAGTGAAAAGAATGCATTAGCGTGCATAGATGGAAATATTTGCCGCTGCACAGGCTATAAAAGCATTGAAAGAGCGGCCATGAAAATTAACAGCCTCCTCAAAGAAAAGGAAGGTAAAAGTGCTGTTGCCTTTGTCACCTCCAAAAATATTTTACCCGATTATTTTTCAACCATAGCTAAGAGACTTCAAGATCTTAAAAGTGATTTGTCTGAAATGATTGCCGATCCAAAAAAAGTTTACTTGGGTGGAGGCACTGATCTTTATGTGCAGAAACATGACGCCATGCATTATGCCGATGTAGAATTGCTTTTTGACAAAAGTGCTTTAAATGGTATCATCCAACAAGATAATGTATGCACCATGGGTGGAGCGGTAACGGTAACTGATCTTATAAACTCTCCCATCATCCAAAAGTATTTTCCTGATTTTGAGAAGCATTCCAAATTGGTGTCATCCACACCCATTCGTAATATGGCCACACTGGCAGGAAACTTTGTGAACGCTTCCCCCATTGGTGACTTCACCGTTTTTTTTCTGGCATTAAATGCGCACTTGCACTTAAGCAACGGAACAAAAAAACGTATGGTGCCCTTACGTGATTTTTATAAAGGCTATAAGGTTATTGATAAACAAGTTGATGAATACATTGAAACAATTTCCTTTGAGCTTCCGGACAGCCAGTCGCACTTTAATTTTGAAAAAGTTTGCAAACGCACACACTTAGATATTGCAACAGTAAATACCGCTGCACATTTTAAAAGCGAAGGCGAGTTTATTGCTTCTGCTTCTATCTCAGCAGGCGGTGTGGGTCCTGTACCAATGTTCCTGCCTAAAACATCGGCCTGTTTATCAGAAAAAAAAATATCAGCAGATCAAATACAGCAAGCCATAGAAATGGCGCAAACAGAAATTAGTCCCATAAGTGATGCCAGAGGAAGCGAAAGTTACAAGCGTTTGCTGTTGTCACAATTGATAAAAGCACATGTTGTAGAGATGTTTGATATTAAACTGCACAACCTATTAAAATGAAAAACATCGACTCCTTTACCCACACACGTGGAGAATCTGTTTATCTCGATGATATTCCAGTTTTACAAGGAACACTTTATGGAGTATGCTTTGACTCGCCAATAGCGCACGGTGTTATTAAAAAATTAGATGTAAGCGAAGCCGAAAAAACAAAAGGTGTTGTAAAAGTGCTTACGAGTAAAGACATTACCGGTGAAAACCAAATTGGTGGCATTGTACCTGATGAGCCGCTGTTGGCCGATCATCATGTACATTTTTGCGGTATGCCAGTTGCCTTTGTGATTGCAACAACCGAACAGATTGCGAGAGAAGCGATAAAAAAAATTAAAGTAGAGATAGAAAAACTTCCGGTGGTGACCGATGCGCGTGAAGCACAAAAAAATGGAGAGCTGATAGTACCTCCTCGCACTTTTACAATGGGAGATACGGAAAAGGCATTTGCGCAGTGCGAATATGTTTTTGTTGGAAAGGCTGATTCCAACGGGCAAGAGCATTTGTATATTGAAACGCAAGGCGCTTACGTGGTGCCCATGGAAAACGGCACGCTGAAGATATACTCCAGCACCCAAGGCCCAACGGCTGTGCAACGTGCCTGTGCAAAAGTTACAGGACTTGCCATGCACCAGTTAGAGGTAGATGTTACCCGCCTTGGTGGAGGGTTTGGCGGCAAAGAAGACCAAGCGAATACATGGGCAGCGTTGTGCGCTTTAGGGAGTCACCTCTTAAAAAAACCCGTTAAGTATGCCCTCCATCGAATGGAAGATATGCGCATGACGGGCAAACGACACCCCTACTCCAGTGATTTTAAAATTGGTTTAAGCAGCAACTACAAAATACTTGCTTACGAGGCCACATTCTATCAAAATGCAGGTGCTGCAGCCGACCTTTCTCCGGCAGTGCTAGAAAGAACACTGTTTCACTGCACCAATTCCTACTACGTTCCCAATGTTAAAGCTACAGCCTTCAGTTGCCGAACGCACCTTCCTCCCAATACTGCCTTTCGCGGATTTGGCGGCCCCCAAGGAATGTTTGTTATAGAAAGTGCCATCGCCTTTGCAGCAGAAAAATTAAAAATAGCTCCTGAAGAAATTCAAAGTAAGAACCTGATTCAAACTGGTGACGAATTTCCGTATGGGCAGCTGGCCGTTAGCGAAGCCTCGGCTTGCTGGAATCAATCGCAATCACTTTTTCAACTAGAGAAAGAAAAAAATGCCATTAAAAAATTTAATGATGAAAATAAATATTTTAAAAAAGGTTATGCTTTTATGCCCATTTGTTTTGGCATCTCATTTACCAAAACATTAATGAACAATGCACGCGCCCTTGTGCACGTTTACTCTGACGGTAGTGTAAACATTAGCACCGGTGCTGTGGAAATGGGGCAAGGTGTGAACACAAAAATGTTACAGGTAGCACAGCAGGTTTTCTCTATTTCGCCAGATAAGATAAAGGTAAATTCAACCAACACTTTTCGCATTGCAAACACATCGCCCAGTGCTGCCAGCGCCACTGCCGACCTTAACGGCAAAGCCACACAAATGGCATGCGAAGCCATTTTGCAGCGACTAAAAACGGTGGCTTCAGATGAATTGAAAGCAAGTTTTTCGACTATCGAAATAAAAAATGAAAAAATTTTTGTTAACGGGCAGGAGAGTGACTGGGATTGGAAAAAATTAGTGATGGCTGCTTTTCTCAAACGAATGGCCCTAAGTGAACATGCGCACTATGCAACACCTGAAATACATTTTGATCCTTCAAAAGAAAAAGGCCATCCTTTCGCTTATCACGTTTACGGCACAGCTTTTATTTCCACCACGGTTGACTGCTTGAGAGGAACCTATGAAATTGATGATGTAAAAGTGGTGCATGATTTTGGGAAGAGCATGAATGAAATTGTTGACCGCGGCCAATGCGAAGGGGGCATAGTGCAAGGTATTGGCTGGATGACCATGGAGGAAATTGTATTTGATAAAGAAGGTAAATTAAAATCAAATGCGTTAAGCACTTATAAGGTTCCTGATATTTACTCAGCTCCAAAAGAAATTGACATCCATTTTTTGCAAACACAAAACAACAACTTAGCCATC
>JAYTNW010000197.1:0-4629 GCA_043748115.1 Bacteroidota bacterium
CTTTTTAATCCATATGTTATTCCAACCATCCAATAGGCTGCAAATCCATGATAGCTATCTGCATCTGTGTTAATAATTTCCTTAGCGTACAATATTTTATTAGTACCGATATCAAACATTACACACCATACTAAAGTCTCCTTTTTAGCTTTCTAAAAGCATTCCATTATCTGCACGAATCCTAATCCTTTTTTTTGCTCGGTATTATAAGCATTCACAATAGATTGTAAAGAGTCTTGTGGTATTAGATTACGCTCGTATCCCATTATATTAGTATGGTCTATTTGCCTATTTAGTATCATCACAAAATTTTGGTCAAATGTAACCTTATCCTTTCTCAGTACCTTTTGATAAAATCCCTCCTTACGCTCATCATTTAATAATTCAATCAGCTCAAATATTTGGCCTTTTATGATTTCGCTTTGCCCTACTCTTTTAGCTTCCACATATTTGAAATGTGTAAAGTCGTAACAATAAAAAACGCATCTTTACATTTAAAAGCATCCTGCGAATAGCTAATTTGCAGGCTTAGTACAAGCAGGAATGTTAAGATTATTTGTTTCATATTGATTCTAAGTTAATTTTTCATTTAAAGGACTGCTCAACACATCAAACAGGAATATGGTTTAATTCTCAATCATCAAATGATGACGTGCAGTCCTCAATATCTCTTCCTTATTCATCATCATTTTTCTGAATTTGTTTTTTGAAAATAATTCCGCTTGGTCCTTATAATGATTAGCAAAGAAATAACCCGATTGTCCTGTCGGCAACACGCTCTCTGCATTTTCAATATCGTTAAAATCAATGCAAATGCGCATAGCCGGTCCATATTTTACCGGATAGGCATCTATAGTATCCAAAGAAAATCCTTGGCTGTTCACCGTTTCATTTCCTCCGGCAATAGGCAATGGGCCCACATTAAATAGTTTGTCGAAAGGTTTTTGGCTGCCAATGGCATGTTGGTGTTCGAGGGTATGCAGGCTTCCCCATTGGTAATGCTTCAAATCAATTCCGTATTTTTTCTTTAAGGAAGCCACACTTTCTGCAAACGATGCGCTTATTATTTCTTGTCTTGTTTCCTTAGTTTTCGTTTTTACATTATCCCACCAGGCAGACGAGTCATTCATGCACAACTCAAGATAGGTGTTTTTCATTGCATGCGTATTTACAAATTCAGCATAGTAGCTTTCCCCCAACTCGTCAACCATGCAATTGCGCATGACTACCGATAATAAATGATAAAACAGCACAGGAGCTGCATCCTTTACACCATGGGCTCCTTTCCAATTTTTTAATTCCTCACACATTTTTTTTGTGAAGCCATCCTGCAAAAGTTCAGGCGGCACTAAGGAGCAAAGCAGTTGCGCCAGTTTTACTTTTTCTGGGCTCGCATCATCAGTACACATTGTTTTAAGGTATTCTATATTTGCTTTACTTCTCGCATTCATCATCTCATTAATGCGTACTGCCCTATCCTGCGGAGCATAATATCCCGGAGCTAAAAATCCATTAACGCTGTCAGGCTGGTTGTTGGCCGAATACACAAATCCCTGCGGAGGGTTAATGCTTTTTGGGTTTTCACTGAATGGTAAAAATTCAATTTTATCATCAATCCCATTGGTGCCGTCTAAAATAATTTTAGTGTCCACGCCAGGCTGCAACTTATACAATTTTCCCACTGCCCACCAAGCTATATTGCCCTTTGCATCGCCATACATTAAATTTATACCGGGCGCATCTATAAGGCTTGCAGTGCTCTCCATTTCTGTCAGCGATTGCGCATGGCACAACCCATACCCTGCTTGCATTGTTCGCGTTTCTTCTAAATTATACATCCACCATGCCGAAACAGGTGCTACTTGCGTAGAATCAAATTGCTTCACCATTCCATCTACTTCGCCATACCCATAAACCAGCGGACCGTGAACAGTTGATTTTACATTAAATTCAACCTGATTATCATCTTTCACATTTATCGTTTCTTTACGAGAAGTGTAGTTGTTCCATTGGTTCATGTACCAATATTGATTTTCATTGGCAGGGTTTTGTTTCTCGCGATAAAAATTAAAATCATCGTTCTCCAACATCGTCATTCCCCAAGCATGGTTGCGCGTGTGGCCAACAAGTGGAAATGGAAATCCAGCCAAGAAATTTCCATAAAGGCTGTAGCCCGGGCATTCCAAATGCGCCTCATACCACACACACGGTGCTGAGTATCCTATGTGTGTATCGTTTTCAAACAAAACTTTTCCAGAGGCAGATTTTGCTGAAGCGATGACCCAACCATTGCTGCCTGTCCATATTTTTACCGGGAGTTTTTGATCCAACTCCTTTAACAGCGATGTAATATGGTCGTATGCTTTTTTATCTTCATCGCTATACACGGGTATGCGCAAGCCCAAATTGGGTTTATAAGTGTGAGAAAGGTCGTTGTAATAATTATCACCCCATTTGTTTTTTAGGTACGACATCACCGGGTCGTTTCTAAACGCTTCAGTAAAACTAAAACCCATGTAGCCAATGATGAGATAGAAGTCTTGTATCGTAAATTTCTTTTTTTCTATCCCCAACATGGTAAACTCTACTGGAGTTTTTCCTTTTTCGATGTATTGATTAATTCCATCCAAATATGCGATGGCTAATTTTTGGTAAGCAGAATCGGGTGAGCTGAAATACTTTGCAGCTGAGCGCTTGGCAATTTCATTAACGCCTAAGGTTCTAAAAAGCTTATCAACTGAAACAAGGTCTTTTCCAAAAATCTCAGCAAGATTGCCACCTCCTACCCTACGCAATAATTCCATCTGAAACAATCGGTCCTGCGCATGCACATATCCTAAAACCTTCCATGCATCAGTTTGGCTTTGCGCATAAATGTGAGGAATGCCATATTGATCATAATACACTTCAGCCTTTTGCGCCAAGCCCAAGTTGGTAAGCGTGCCTTTGTAAGTGGGCTTGAGGTAATATAACCAAGCAAATAAACCTATAACAGCAGCTACCAGCACTACCAACAGAAAAGAAAAAATGCGTTTAAATATCTTCATACCCATTTGTTTTAAGATTCGTAATCGGGGAGGTCGTCCATAAATTCAAAGCGGTCTTCCACCCTTTTGCAGCAGTAATGCTCAAGCCCGTTGGTCACCACCAAAAAGGGCACATCAAAAGATAGATTATAACGCGCCACCTGATAAAAAACTTCTTGCGTAAGTGGCACACCGCTGGCCTTAAACTCACAAATCATCCAAGGCTTGAGGTCCTTGGTATAAACAACTAAGTCGGCCCGTTTGGAGAGTTCATTATACACATGTTCTTTTTCAATGGAAAAATAAACGGAGGGATATTTTTTTTCATGCACCAAAAACATAATAAAATGCTGCCGCACCCATTCTTCGGGCGTTAAAGCAACATACTTACGTCTTAACTCGTCAAAAATTTGCTTACTTTGCCCCTCTGTTTTAATCTTGAAATCAAAAGCAGGTAAGTTTAATTGATCCATCGAACGAAAATAGGGAAAGAATTTAGATATTAGACTTACGTTTTAACTATTCACTAGCTTTAAATTTTCAGCATTAAACTTTAATCTTGTTACGTATGAATTCAAAAGAAGAAATAGTAAAAAACTGGCTGCCGCGATACACCGGAACAGCTTTAGAAGAATTTGGAAAGTATATACTGCTGACCAATTTCTCTAACTATGTTGACATTTTTGCACAGCAGCACAAGGTAGAGATCAAAGGATCCAACCGCCCTATGCAGAATGCTACTGCAAATGGAATTTCTATTATTAATTTTGGCATGGGCAGTGCCAATGCAGCCACCATTATGGATTTACTGTCAGCCATTGATCCCGAAGCGGTATTGTTTTTGGGAAAATGTGGTGGCCTAAAAAAGAAAAATGAACTGGGCGATCTTATTCTACCAATAGCAGCCATTCGTGGTGAAGGTACATCCAACGACTACATGCCGCCCGAAGTGCCGGCCTTGCCTGCCTTTAGCTTACAAAAGGCTGTTTCTACTACCATTCGTGAACACGATAAAGACTATTGGACCGGTACGGTTTACACCACCAACAGGCGGGTTTGGGAGCATGACGAAGAATTTAAAGCATACCTACGCAAAATTCGATGCATGGGCATTGACATGGAAACAGCAACCATTTTTACTACCGGATTTGTTAATCAGATACCTGCCGGGGCATTGCTGTTGGTGAGTGACCAACCCATGGTGCCAGAAGGCGTTAAAACGGAGAAGAGCGATCAGAAAATAACGGCAACTTATGTAATGGATCACATACAAATTGGCATTGACTCTCTTAACTTGTTAAAAAATAACGGACTTACTGTAAAACATCTTCGTTTCTAATTAAGAGTAATGCCTGATCGTAAGTTTGAGGAGATCATTCGTGACCTGAAGAATAAAGTGTATCACCCTGTTTATTTTTTACAGGGAGAAGAACCTTTTTACATTGATGCAATCGCTCAATACATCAGTGATCATGTTTTGGATGAAATGGAAAAAGAATTTAATCAAACCATTTTATACGGTCGCGACAGTGATGTGCTCAGCATTGTTAGTGCTGCCAGGCGTTTCCCAATGATGTCGAATCATCAAGTGGTGCTGATTAAG
>JAYTNW010000198.1:0-4557 GCA_043748115.1 Bacteroidota bacterium
GTCCACAGCAACAGTTATTGCTACTTCGCCAAACCTACAAGCGTTAGCGGGAACATCGCCAACGGCTAGTGATAACACCTATTACCAATTTACCTTTGGCACACAAAATTCCTTTGACCTTTATGTAAAAGACATTACAACATCTCCTTATCTTGTATTAGGAAGCAATCAGATAACAGGGGTTATTCGTAATTTAGGTACCAGCACGATCACCTCTTTGACTTTAAATTATACCATCAACGGAGGCTCACCAGTAGCTGATGTGATAACGGGAATTTCTATAGCGCCTCTCGCTTCTTATACCTTTAACCATTCTACTCCATGGATTTCTGGAACAAGTGGTTCTTACCAAGTGGATTGTTATGCAAGCGATTTAAATGGGGGCAATGCGGATCAAAATCCAGCCAATGATGTGTTTGGTAAAACCTTAAATATTTTAACGGAAATCCATCAGCGCATTCCGCTTTTTGAAATTTTCACCAGCTCTACATGTCCTCCCTGCACACCCGGCAATGCAAATTTTCATAGCTTAATTGATCCTTTAGTACCAACAGATCATGTGTACATAAAATACCAGCAGGATTTCCCCGGCACAGGTGATCCCTACACCACAATTGAAAGTTTAGGAAAGCGTACGGCACTTTATGGAATAAACTCAATACCACGTATGGAAAATGATGGCGGTTGGGATGGAAATGCCAATTCGTTTACGGCACAACTTTATCAAGATGCACGGTCTATTCCTGCACAATATAAAATGACAGGAACCTACATAGCAGATACAATGGCGCGAACTTTTTCCGCTAAGGTTTTATATTCTCCATTATTTGATGCTATTGACACACGTTTAAATGTGGCCATAATTGAGAACACCACATCACTTAACGTTAAAAGCAACGGAGAAACTGCATTTTTTCAGGTGATGAAAAAAATGTTGCCCGATGAAAATGGAACTTTGCTGGCAAATATCCCTGCCGGAACGTGGGACTCAGTTACAGTAACATATACGTTTAACGGCAATTACCGTTTGCCTCAGGATGGACAGGCAGCAAATATTATTGACAACGCTACAGAAAACTCTGTTGAAGAATTTGGTGATTTGGCTATGGTAGGATGGATGCAGGCTTCGCTGCCAGGAAAACAGGTTTATCAAGCGCACAATTTTATTCCTGATGCCAGCACAGGCGTGTATGAGATGAATACTACCATCAACTCTATTTTAATTTATCCAAACCCGGCCGATCTTTTTGCATCAGTAGAAATATCTTTAAATGAAAAAGAAAAGTTTAAGGTGCAACTGATGGATATGAATGGACGCACAATTGAACTACGTCAATGGGATGGTAAGGCTGGCTCCACTACTTTAACTTTTAACACAGCGGAATTAGCTGCGGGCATGTATCATGTAGCTGTTACCGACTCAAAAGGCAATTCATTCGTGAAAAGAATAACAGTTTCACATGCAAGATAAAAAGTAGGTAGTGTTGTTGAATATAAGTTAAGACAATAAATAATAATCCCGGTTACTGAATGTAATCGGGATTATTTATTTTAATACACTTTCGTCTTTTTCAATAACTAATTTATACATGTTTTGCACCACTTCAAAAGTAATAGGGCAACTGGTCATGTTTGGAATGTTAACCTCTCTGCCAACAAGAAAATCGCTATGCTGAAGATGCGGAAACCGCGAACAGTCCTTTGGCCTTATCAGATAGATGCTGCACTTATTGTCGTTTTGTAAAAACTGGCATGGCGTTTTTGTATTGAGCCAGTCGCCAACTTCATCTTTATAAAGCCATTTATTCTTAAACTGTTGTGGCGTTAATTTAAAATGTGTGGCCACGCGTTTGATGTCAGCCTGTTGCCAAGTAGGAGTCATGGTTTTGCAGCAGTTGCCACAAGTTAAACAGTCTATCTTTTCAAACGCTTTTTTATTAAGGATTTTGGCTTTTGGAGTTAGCCCCTTAACCTTGCGGCTATGCAACCCTTTAAGAAAGGTAGTGTAAATTTTGTTTTTGCTCAAAGCCTTTCGCTTAAAGGCTTTTAAATCTATTTGTTCCATGGAGAAAGGTACATTGATTTTTGAGTGACAGAATGCAAATGAAGGGATTTTTTATCAAAAAAAAAGCCCTCAACTTTGAGAGCTTTTTGCGGTTCGGACGGGACTCGAACCCGCGACCCCATGCGTGACAGGCATGTATTCTAACCAACTGAACTACCGAACCGTTTTATTAACGAGGCGCAAAGATAAAATTATTTTTATAAAAACAAGGGCTAATGCTTAGTAAATTTAACCTCCAGCCCGCTAAAGGAGCTCAAAAAGGGCCAAATTCTATAAAATGGAAAAGGCCGTCATCATATGACAGCCTTTTCTTTATCTCTAAATATGGTATAATGAATGCTATTCTCTAATGGGATTGGTCATTTTTCGAATCATGGCCTCATCTAACTTAACGAATTTCAAAATCGGCTTAGCACAATTATTTGCCTCTTCAAAACGTGGAAGCAGGTCATTGATACGGCTTATTTTTTTTCTAAAATCAGCAGGTTTAAGCGCAGTTTTTAAAATTTTAATAAAAATATTGGTTGATTCGTATTCGTGTTCCACTTCAGCAATCTGTCGTTTAAGGCTTGATATAATCTGTTGTGTAAGCCCATCTTCTCCCATCATACAATAATTCAACGCTTGAAACAATTTACATTCAATATCGGTGTGTAAATATTGTTTTAGCGATAAGCTATTTCGCAGATCATTAATAGCGCGTGCAGAGCCTTGATAATCCCTGTTATAGAATTTCCCTATTGAGATAAACTTCCTAAAGGCGATAAAATGATAAGGTTCATTGATGTTACAGTCAAAGGATTTTTCGAGCTCTGAATTTAGCTCTGTTAGTTTATTGGCATCGCCATCAGCAAGGTATTTATCAATTTTAGAATTAAGGAATTGAATAACAAAGAAAGACATGGCATGTTTACCACTCCAGTCAGTAATAACCTCGCTAGCTGCCTTTAAGTAATGGTCGGCCTTTACTTGGTTTTTAATTTTTTGGTAATACTCGTAATGCAAAGCATCTACCACATGTTTAATGTTGTTATAAAAAGTATCCAATGGATAGGATTCAAAAATATCATTGGTTTTTTTAAGCATAGCTTCTATTTCCAACTCAAGCGATTTAAGCTCAGCTTGCTTTTCGGGAATGCTGCAGAGATAATACATACGCACAATATTGTACAGCACGAATAAGCGGTGTGAATCATACAACTCGGCAATATTTGACATTTCACGCTTAATCATAATCACCTCTTCCAAGTGATCAGTATTAAGGGTTAACTGATAATTACCTAATTTTTTTATGAACTGAAAAAACATTTGCTCCGCTTTTGAAACGGCCAAGGCATATGCTACATGCTTATTATAGAGTTTATTGTAGTATTCGTAGTCATCATTGTAAAGATGTAGTTGCGCCAATGTTTTGTACACTGTAATGAGCTCGTTGCTCATATCATATTCCCGTAATTGTTTTTCTAATTCTTTAAGGGCGCGTATGGAAAACTCTTTGTTGGTACCATATAATGTTGCAGGTACACGAACCACTTCTTCCATCAATTCTTTAATAGGATTTTCAACCTTCTTAGAAAGTATTTCTGCAATTTTCGTATTAAGCCTTGACTTTAGCGTATAATATGCACTTGGATTTACTTGAAGTATCTCCATCATATCCGTGTCATCAACTTCCTTGTCAGAACGTGTTGCCTCCAAAACCATGAAAGGTTTATTTTTTTTCTTTCCCGCCACCTGCTGAAGTAAAGCCTGGTATTCAGTATCTGATAATTTTTTAATTGTTTTTCGTAAAATATCCATAGATAAGTTCCTTTAAATTGATTAAAATCCTCACCTTGTTACGTATTCAAAGATGTAAGGTTTTACTTTTTTGTAAAAAATTTCGCCCCTTTCTTTTAAATAGTGAATTTTTTATCTCATAAAATAATGGCGAAGGGAGATAGGTTTTTGCACAAAAGTGATTGTTAAAATATTTTTCAGCAAAAGGATTATATATATAATGCACGTGCGACAACTATTGAATGCTGGTGTTAAACAAATACAACCCGGAGTGTATCCTCGTCTGAAAAACACCGTATAAAGATCAATTGTATGTTAAAAGGCAAAACTTGAATTACGCATTGCATTATGGCATTGTAACCATTGAAAAGATTTAGCGTAGAAACCACATGTTATCATAACAAACGAGATAACGACAATTGTAATAAATCATTAAAAATATCACATCCTGATTTTTACTTAACCGTAAATTAGGAAAAAGAAAACGGAGGATTTAAAATATGGAAAATATGGACTCAATGGAATTTTACAAAATAGTTCGCGAAAATCGCTTAGCGATGTATTCTAAACCTCGCAGGTATTATAACCGTGATGGAATAAAAGGATCTGCCATTAAATTTTTATTTTTTGTGCAGGCTATTATTTTCTTTTTAATGATGGTAACTGTTAAGTCGGCCACAGGACAGGCAGCTGCTGACCAACCAATGTTAACG
>JAYTNW010000199.1:0-1805 GCA_043748115.1 Bacteroidota bacterium
CAGTAATCAGGTTGCGCGCAATTATGCCTCTACATTTGCCGTCAATGTTTACCACGTCAAGCATTTCATGGCGAGCAAACATTTGGACTGTACCCATGCCTACCTGCCTCATTAAACCACTGTAAGCTCCAAGCAGTAATTGCTGCCCTGTTTGCCCTGCAGCATAAAATGTACGTTGCACTTGAGTGCCACCAAAAGAACGGTTACTTAACAACCCTCCATATTCGCGTGCAAAAGGAACACCTTGTGCCACACATTGGTCAATGATATTACCACTTACTTCTGCAAGGCGGTAAACGTTTCCTTCACGTGCGCGATAATCGCCTCCTTTAATGGTATCATAAAAAAGCCGATAGATGGAATCCCCATCATTTTGGTAATTTTTAGCTGCATTAATTCCTCCTTGTGCAGCAATGCTGTGAGCGCGTCTTGCTGAATCCTGAAAGCAGAACACTTTCACCTTGTATCCCAATTCGGCCAGCGAGGAAGCTGCCGATGCACCGGCAAGTCCGGATCCTACGATGATAATCTCTAAGCTTCTTTTATTGGCAGGATTTACCAATGAAACCGTGGATCTGTACTTGGCCCATTTTTGTTCAATGGAACCTTCAGGGATTTTAGCGTCAAGCGTTGACATATCTAAAAAATATTATGGTAGTTAATTTATTGAATAAATCCGGTGTAAATAGCAACAGGCATTAAGGCAAACACCAAAGGCACGATAATAGAAAATGCTGTTCCGATGGTGCGAATTAGTGGTGTATATTTTTTGTGATTGATGCCCAAAGACTGGAATGCAGATGCAAAACCGTGCATGAGATGATAGGCCAACGAAAACATGGCCAACACGTAAAGAACTACTACAAATGGATTTTCGAAAACTTCTTTCATTTCCTCAAACAATGTTTCCTCCCCACTTGTGATGTGGTCGGTAAAGCGGCTCACTACCCAGAAATGTTTAAGGTGAATGATCAGGAACATTAAAATAAGCGTACCCAGCAAACCCATCCATCGGGAATACCATTTGCTGTTGGCGTTGCCATTGGTAACCTCGTATTTTACCGGACGGGCCTTTTGATTGGCCAGTGTGAGAATTAATGCCTCCACAATGTGCCAGATGATGCCAGCAAAAAGAACGATTTCCATGGTGCGGATAAATACATTGGTGCCCATGAACTCCGCTGCTTTGTTAAATGACTCTCCTCCGTCATTAACAAAAATGAGGGCATTAACAAAGCAATGAACCACAAGAAAGGTTATCAGAAATAAACCTGTTATTCCCATGGCAAACTTTCTGCCAATGGAGCTGTAAAAAACACTAATCAATTTTGATGACATATACTATTTGGATAAACTTTTGCCTAATGGGTTAACAACACTGCTTGATGACAGTTTCGGCAAATTTATGGGTTACATTGCTCAATTCAAATTTTGTAACGCAAAAGCTTGGCTACACTTATGAACGGGTTAACCAACATTTTTACCTACCCCTACTTAAAAAACAATAGTTAGCTTTGTAAAAAGCTTAAAACACAGTACACATGAATTGGCTTATTTTAGGGGTTGCAGGATTGTTTGAAACCGCATTTGCTATTTGTTTAAGCAAGGCTAAAGAAACCACAGGTTCAATGGCCAACTGGTGGTTTTGTGGATTTTTAATCTGCCTTTTCATCAGCATGTCCTTATTATATAAAGCCATTCAAACACTGCCCGTGGGCACAGCCTATGCCGTGTGGACTGGCATTGGTGCTGTGGGAACTGTTGTTGCCGGAATTTATTTTTTAAAAGAACCTGCCGGATTCTGG
>JAYTNW010000200.1:0-6206 GCA_043748115.1 Bacteroidota bacterium
CTTTTTAATACCAACCCCGTTGCCTTGCAGATTTAATAAACCTTCTGCATCACTCAATGCTTTTTTATAGGCGCTATCGTCCTGCATTACCACAGGATAAAACCCTTCATTGCCAAATAATAGTCGAGCAATATTTGCTTTAAGCTGATTGGTGATGAGGCTTTTTGAGGCTTGGATATTTTTTTCGTCAGGTTTTACTTTGTTGTTGATGGTATATGCAGTGAAATCACTGAATAATTTAGGGCCTATCTCAAATGATTCAAGAAATTGTTTCACAGATTTAAAACGTTGCAAATCACTACGGTTTTTATCTACATAATCGTAGGTAAAGCGGCTTACTAAACCCAACCCAAAAACCATCCGAGAATATTCGTTATCGGAGGTGGTATCAACCGGAATAAAAATGTCAGGCATAATGCCTCCACCTCCATACACAATGCGTCCGGAAGGGGTTCTAAATTTCAGCGAATCTGCAAAATGAATACTGTCAGCACTACCCATTTCACCATGTTTGTAACGGTTGCTCAGGTCTTCCTCGTAGGCCGACAAGCCTTCCTTGTATGATTTTTGAATGCTTCTTCCTGTGGGAGTATAATAGCGGGCCACCGTCAATCTCATGGCCGATCCGTCAGGAAACAGTGTTTGCTCCTGCACCAATCCTTTACCAAATGACCTGCGCCCTATGATTTCTGCTCGATCCCAATCTTGAAGCGCCCCGGCAAGAATTTCTGAAGCCGATGCAGAGCCTTCATCTATTAAAACTACAATGTTCCCTTTTTCAAATCCGCCATCAGCCGTTGCATAGTGGTCACTGCGTGGTCGTGATTTGCCTTCGGTATAAACAATTAGTTTTTTATCACCTAAAAATTCATCTGCTAGTGCAGTAGCTGCATCTAAATATCCACCTGGGTTGCCACGAAGGTCTATAACGAGATTTTTCATGCCTCTTTGGCTTAACTTCGCAAATGCCTCAAGATATTCATCGTAAGTGGTGGCGGCAAATCGAGAAATTTTTATGTAACCCGTTACAGGTGTTGCCATAAAAGAAACATCAATGCTTTTGATGGGAATACGCCCGCGCACAATGGTGAAATCAAGCGGCTTTGATAAGCCATAGCGCATTACTTTTAGTTTCACCTTGGTGCCTCCGGTGCCTCTTAGTTTTTTAAATACATCTTCGTTTTTAATGCCTATGCCTGCAACATTTGCAGTATCTACATTAACAATTCTGTCGCCAGGTTTTAATCCAACCATTTCTGATGGGCCACCGGCAATGGTAGATACCACCATGATGGTATCGTTCTGTATATGAAATTCAATACCAATTCCCTCAAAGTTTCCCTCAAGCGGTTCATTCACCGATTTTAGGTCTTCGGCAGGGATATAAGAGGAATGTGGATCTAGGTTTTGAAGAATTTGTTCAATGCTATTGTCCACCAACGATTTTTGGTTAATGGTATCCACATACTCCTGTTTAATGTAGCTGATAACATCATTTATCTTATTGAACCCACTGCCACTATTTTTATTAAAAAAAATGTTTCTGCTTCCCTGAAAGGAGGAGTGTAAAGAAGTTCCGATAAAAATGCCAAGGGCGATGAGCAAACCGTAAATAAGCGGTTGAATGACTTTGCGAAACGAGTTATCCATGAGTTACAAATGTGATGTAGAAACAGTGCCGGGGGTATATTGTTGCGTTTCAATTTTAAATTTTTTTAAAAACTCCACTCCTTCATCATAAGCTAAGCCTTTGTATAGGGCATACGAGTTTAAATAAATTACTTTTTTTATGCCAGTGGTAAACACCACCTTGGCGCAGGCTAAGCAGGGCGAAAGGGTTACATATAATGTGGCTCCTTCCACCAGCACATTATTTTTTGCAGCATACAAAATTGCGTTTTGCTCAGCATGTATTGCTAATGAGCAGCCTCCTTTGCTATCGCGCGGGCAGCCATTTTCAGGCCATTCGCGATCGCAGTTGTGGGTGCCTGCCGGTGGGCCATTGTAACCTAGAGAAATAATGCGGGTGTCTTTAGTAAGCACAGCACCCACCTTCATTTTAACGCAATGCGACTTGCGGGCGAGGTTTTGCGCCAATTCCATGTAAATGTCGTCAAAACTGGGTATGCTGGTGTTCATGTTTTGCAATTTAAAAAACTAAAAGCCCTCGTAAAGAGAGCTTTTAGTTATGGTTTGGTTTCGATTCCACTAAGTACCCGGAGCCGGGGTCGAACCGGCACGAGGGTGAGCTCACTGGTGTTTGAGACCAGCGCGTCTACCAATTCCGCCATCCGGGCATTTTAATGAGGGTGCGAAAATAGGAAAATAACAACAAAACAATTTGAACAGAGCCCTTTTTTTGCTTTCTTTGCAGCCCCTTAGAAAATCACATGGCAAGAGAAGTAAAATTGTTTTCAGGTTCAGCCACCCGCTACCTGGCCGATAATATTGCGTTAAGCTATGGCTTACCCCTGGGCGATGTCACCGTTTCACGCTTTAGTGATGGTGAAATATCCCCGTCTTTTGACGAAACAGTGAGAGGATGCGATGTGTTTCTTATACAATCTACTTTTTCACCCACAGACAATTTATTTGAACTTTTATTGCTGATTGATGCTGCCAAAAGAGCATCGGCACATTATATCACAGCCGTTATTCCTTATTTTGGCTATGCCCGCAGTGACCGTAAAGACAAGCCAAGGGTGGCCATTGCCAGTAAATTAGTGGCTAACTTATTAACTGCGGCCGGGGTAACACGTATCATGACCATGGATCTTCATGCTCCGCAAATACAAGGATTTTTTGACGTACCTGTGGATCACCTAGATGCTTCTTCAGTTTTTGTTCCTTACCTCAAGCAACTCAATCTACCCAATATATTGATTGCCGCCCCTGATATGGGTGGGGTGCACCGCGCCAGAGAATATGCAAAACATTTTAATGCTGAAATGGCCATTTGCGATAAACACCGTAAACGTGCCAATGAAGTAGCCAGTATGCAGGTAATTGGAAATGTTGAAGGAAAGGATGTTATATTGGTAGATGATATTGTAGATACTGCCGGAACTCTTTCAAAGGCAGCGGAAATGCTTATGGACAAGGGCGCCAGCTCGGTAAGGGCCTTTTGTACACATGCCGTGCTTTCGGGCAAGGCCTATGAAACCGTAGAAAATTCAAAATTGACGGAACTGATTGTTACCGATTCTATTCCATTAAAAAGAAAGTCGGATAAAATAATTCAGCTTTCATCAGCAGAATTATTTGCTTACGCGATAAGGAGAGTGTATGAATATTCTTCTATCAGCAACCTATTTGTAAAATCATAAATTAAATACATACAGTTAAAATGAAATCATTAACGATTAAAGGTACCAAAAGAGTAGGCCACTCTAAGCAAGAGCTGAAAAAGCTCAGAGCCGATGGTAAAGTACCATGCGTGTTATACGGTGGGAAAGAAAATGTTCACTTCTATGCTCCGGCACTCGACTTCCGTAGCTTAGTGTATTCGCCCAATGTTTACACGGTTAATTTAGATGTGGAAGGCATGCAACACACGGCCATTATGAAAGAAATTCAGTTTCATCCTGTTACTGATAAAATTCTTCATATTGATTTTCTTGCAGTAGAAAACAGCAAACCGGTGGTAATCGGTGTTCCAGTAAAAATCAAAGGTAGTTCAGAAGGTGTTAAAGCCGGAGGTAAGCTTGTTCAAAAAATGCGTAAGCTTAACATTAAAGCCATGCCAGCAAATTTACCTGACGAAATTGAAATTGACGTAACTTCGTTAGTAATTGGTGGTGCTGTAAAGGTTAGCAACATTGAGCGTGAAGGAATTACTTTCCTTGATTCGCCCAACAACATTATAGTAGCTATTAGGGTAACACGTAACGTGGTGGAAGAAACTCCTGCCGCTGCTGCTGCCGCCCCTGCTGCCGCTAAACCTGCTGCTGCAGCTCCTGCTGCCAAGCCAGCAAAATAATTTAAAGGTTTATCATTCAAAGGCTGAATACATCAACGTATTCAGCCTTTTCTGATTTTACAAAGGCAACATCATTGGTTATGAAATTTTTAATTGCAGGACTGGGAAATCCGGGATTGGAATATGCAGATACACGTCATAATATTGGCTTTAATGTAGCTGATATGGTGGCTGAAAAACAGGAATGTAAATTCAGCAGCGGTAGATATGCGCAAGTTGCTGAGTTTCGCTTTCGAGGAAAAACCGTGTTTATGATTAAGCCAAACACCTACATGAACCTTAGTGGCAAAGCCATTAACTATTGGCTGCAGGCCGAAGGGATTTCAAAAGAAAATTTATTGGTGGTAACTGACGATCTAGCGTTGCCGTATGGCACCATCAGGCTTCGATCTAAAGGCAGTGACGGAGGGCATAATGGATTAAAAAGCATTACAGAAAGCCTTGCATCTGCTGAATATTGCCGCATGCGTTTTGGAATTGGAAATGAATTTGGCAAAGGCAAACAGGTGGATTATGTGCTTGGAAAATGGTCGGAAGATGAAATGAAAATAATGCCCGAAAGATTAGCCGTTTCCTATGAAATAGTAAAGAGTTTTGTTGCACATGGCATCACAAAAACCATGAATGATTTTAACAATAAATAACAATTAATTCATATCATATGTGTACATTTGTAAATATTAAATAAAGCAAAAAATGATTAAACGAATACTTTTAACAGCTTTGGTGGCATTTTCAGTATTTGCTTCAAAAGCACAAATACTTGCCTCTTATGATTTTGCCGGTTACAATGGGTTGGCGTCAAGTGTTGCTCCGGGATGGACTATTTCAGTAAACGATACCTCAAGCGCGCTAAAAACTTTTTACACAGGATCTGGCCAATGTGGTATAACGTGTCCTTCTTACAAGTTTAACGTGACGGGAGCCACTATTACCAGTTCGGTTTTCAGCAATGCCACACAGGTTCAGTTTTACTTGAAAGGCAATGGAACTTCTCAACCTAACACATTTAAGGTGTACAGCACCTCTAATGGATCTACTTGGAATTTACTTCAATCCTATAACCCTATTGCGTTGGCAGCAGCAACCTACATCGTTAATTTGTCAGGCACTGATACCCAAGTAAAATTTGAATACATTAAAGACTCTTTGGGATTTAATGTGGGTTTAGATGACATTGTTATTTCAAACGGCCCAGTAGGCTTGCCACAATACGATAAGTCAGCGGGCTTTAACATTTATCCAACCATGGGTAACGGCACCGTTTATTTAGAAGGCAATGCAGTAAGAAAAAACATTAACATTTCTGTGGTTAATTTAATAGGGAAAGAAGTGAAAAATTTTGCTTTTGTACAGGCCAACGGAAAAACAGTGCTTTCGCTTAACGATTTGCCAGAAGGGGTTTACATTTTAAAAGTAAATTCAAGCTACAATCAGCAATACACTAAACGGATTGTTATCAAGAAATAGCCGATAATATTTTATACAGGGCTGTCCAAAAAAAATTTTGTGACAGCCTTTTTTATTTTTACTTTGTCATATGAATTCAGAAGGGATTACTTGTGTATTTGTTGTAGAGGATGATGAATGGTACCGTGAGTTCTTGTCTTACATCATGTCATTAAATCCTGATCATGAGGTTTATTCGTATTCATCGGGAAAAGAGGTGTTAAAAAACCTTCATCGTAAGCCGCAAATTGTTACACTCGATTATCATTTGCCCGATACAGATGGAGCCTCACTTTTAAAAACCATAAAAGAACAACTGCCCGATACAGATTGTATAATTATTTCTGAACAGGATAAAATTGATACTGCAGTAGGCCTATTAAAACAGGGAGCTTTTGATTATTTTGTTAAATCAAAAGACATTAGAGACAAACTGTTGAACACTATTGACAAGATCAAGCAGCAGCAATCACTTAAGCAAAAGATTACCCGCTTGGAAAGCGAAGTGGAGCAGAAATATGATTTTCAGAAAAGACTTATCGGTAAGAGTGAAGCCTTCTTAAAAATTTTTCCATTGGTACAAAAAGCCATCAGCGCTAAAATTACGGTGATGGTTTCTGGTGAAACAGGAACAGGAAAAGAAGAGATTGCAAAGGCAATTCATTATAATTCTGATTTAAAAAAAGGACCGTTTGTTGCCGTTAACATGACGGCCATTCCACATGAACTGACAGAGAGTGAATTGTTCGGCCATGAAAAAGGAGCATTTACCGGTGCA
>JAYTNW010000201.1:0-8544 GCA_043748115.1 Bacteroidota bacterium
AACAGCAATGGCCAGCAGCAGGTTTTTAACTTTCATCATTGATTTTTCTATTTTAGTGAAACAATTTGTTATAAAAAATGTAAAATTTATGTACTGAAAGCCAAAATTATGATTTAGTAAAGTATAATTTTCATGTTTTAACAGGGAAATAGTACAATTTTTGAACAGCGTTTATTGTTAATTAAAAACACATGGACAAACTAAGCAGTAACTGGATTACGGAAAATCATATTGATTTCGAATACAAAAAATATGTGCTACTGGCTTACCTTCAGCATGTAAACGAAAATTTTACCGAGAATAAACTTTATCCTTCTCTCGCTGAATTGATGACCCATTACCGTAACGTGATGGCGTTGCGCGATAGCAAAAAAAACTTCTTCGATAGTATTCCAGAACGAATTGCATCGGCAGATTTTAAAAATTTTAAACTCGTTTATGAAAAAATATTAGAGGACGATAAATTGATGCTTGAAATTGAAAGTATCATTTCATTCAGCATCCCGCGTTTCGAAAAGCACATTCACGAAGGAAAAAAAATTTACGATTTCATAGAGTCATCCATCACCGTGTCGGGCATCGGCATTATTCCGCTTAAGGTAAACGAAGGATACCTTTTTCTATCAGCAAAAAAGAAAAGTGAAACCAAGGTGTTTGAATACCAAATCACGTTATTTGAAAACCCTGATGAGAAATACCGGGGCATTTGCACTCACTTTCTTTGCTCTTACGAAAAAACGATTTCCAATTCCTATGAAAAAATGAAAGCTGACCTGATATTAAGCAGAAAAGAGTTCCCTAACCCTGCCACCTATGTGGTTGAAACAGAATTGTCGCTGCCATTGGATGAGACATTTTTACCGTTGGCGAAAAGGTCGTTAATGAAATATGTGAGCACATCCCTATAACCGCCCTTTTTTCCCAAGTGTTCCCTGTTAAATAATTAACGTTATCTGGCGTTATCTTAAGGCAGGTGCTTTTCTGTATTTTTAGCATCTGAAAAGTGTCAGGCTTGAAACATCTCTTATTTTCTTTTTTGATTTACTTATTTGTTAGTGAAATTGCCGTGGCGCAACAATCTGACATTTCGAGAAACCGCCTTCTTTTTTTCTTTTCAGATACGGTACAGGTGGATACGCTAAGCCTTATTCCGGGTACTGTTCGTTTGCTCACACCTTCCGGTTTGCCGGCTGACAGCGGCTGTTACCGTGTAATTTATGCAGAGTCGAAAATTATACGAGCCAAGGGTTGTCGTTCTCTTGCATCTGATAGTTTGCGGATATCCTATAAAATATTCCCACTCTCCTTCACCAAGCCGTATAGTAACCGTGACCGCTCTATTGTGAAACTTAAGTACGAAGGGCAGTATAATCCTTTTAAATACGATGAAGGCGAAGGTACAGGCAATGCGCTTTTTAAATTTGATGGGCTTAACAAAAGTGGAAGCATATCAAGAGGGATCAGCTTTGGTAACGGGCAGGATGTGATTGTCAATTCAGGCCTTAACCTCCAGCTTTCAGGAACGCTTAGTGACAGGGTTGAAATATTAGCAGCAATTACTGATAACAACGTGCCCATACAACCTGATGGCAACACCCAGCAGCTTCAGGAATTTGATAAAGTGTTTGTTCAACTTTCGCGAGACAGCAGTAAGCTAATTGCCGGTGATTTTGAACTGGGAAAGCCACCGGGATATTTTTTAAATTTTTTCAAAAAAGCACAAGGCGCTCTTTTTTCAACAGCCTTTAACCTTGACGATAAAAAAAAGTGGATGATGCGCACCTCCGAGGCCGCTGCCATTTCAAAAGGGAAGTTTTCCCGCAACACAATTGCAGGTATTGAATCCAACCAAGGACCTTACAGGCTAACAGGTGCCGAGGGAGAACAATTTATAATAGTACTTAGCGGTTCAGAAAAAATTTATTTGGATGGTAGGTTGTTGACGCGGGGAAAGGAGAATGATTACGTTATTGATTACAATACAGCGCAAATCACTTTTTCTGCCAGGCGGCTTATCACAAGGGATTCGCGAATTGTAACGGAATTTCAATATTCAGATAAGAACTACGTGCGAACCCTGCTTCATACTGCCAATACGATAGAAAGCGACAAGTTGAAACTTAGGTTTCATTACTTTACAGAGCGCGACAGTAAAAATCAACCACTCTTCCAGGACCTTGATGCAGAGAAAAAAACAGTGCTCGCCAATGCAGGAGATGACCTTAGCCGCGCATTGTTTCCAAAAGTAGATAGTATTGCATTTACCGCGGATGAGGTGCTTTATAAAAAAGATACTTCCGTAGTAAATGGGGTAAACAATTTGCATTTCACCTATTCTACGGATTCTACGTTGGCATTTTTTCGTCTGGGATTTTCGCAGGTGGGAAAAGGAAACGGAAACTATAACCTTACCACCAGCAATGTTAACGGTAAGGTTTATATGTGGGTAGCTCCTGTTAACGGGTTGCCACAAGGAGAGTTTGAACCCGTTGCTTTGTTAATAGCACCGCGTAGCCAACAAATGCTTAACGTAGGAGGAGATTACGTAGTAAGTAAAAATACCCTTGTTACCTTGGAAGGTGCTTATGTAAAAAATGATGCCAATCTTTTTTCAAAAAAAGACAAAGCGAATGATGTTGGTTACGGGCTTACAGCAGGTATTGCCAATGCCATACCGTTGCATTGGAAAGATACAGCGTGGAAAGTGATGTCACAGTTTGGAATAGAGTACACCGACAGAAATTTTAAACCTGTTGAAAATTACCGCGCTGTTGAATTTACCCGTGACTGGAACTTGGTATCTGTGAACGATACCTCATCAGAAACGTTGCTCTCTGCCAAAACAGGATTGTACAGAAGTGAAAGGCAAAATCTAAGCTATTATTTTAAATCATTTTTAAGAGGAAGTGCTTACACGGGAATATTAAACGGAGTAACAGCCAACTATTTTTTTAAGGGCTATGCGTTTAAATATAATGGCAACTTGCTTCAAACATCAGGCGACCTTAGCAAAACAAAATTTGTGCGAAGCTATGGAGACCTGTCGCGGTCGTTTAAAAAATTAAGCATAGGATTCAGGCAGGAGAATGAAAAAAACCAAGTTTATTTACCGGGTACCGATTCGCTTACCACGGCAAGTATAGGCCATGACCAAGGAAGTGTGTATGTGACCTCAAAAGATTCGGGCGCTATTAGTTACAAAGCAGAACTTCTCAGGCGCTATGATAAAGGTGTTGCTGCAAATGAATTTACACTTAACCGTGTTGCAGACCAAGCCAGTGCAGATGTGGCCTATGCACCCAATCCCAATGCGCGAATATCTTTAGGATCTACCTATAGAAATTCAGCAATAAAAAGCGAAAACATTACCGGGCAAAAAAGAGACGAAAGTTTTATCAATAGACTGGAACTGGGATTTTTATTTTTGAAAGGGGCAATAAACACCAACACATATTATGAGGTGGGAACAGGGCAGGAACCTAGGCAGGCATACTCCTTTTTAAAAGTTTCAGCAGGAACGGGAGTCTATGAGTGGAATGATTATAATGGCAACGCCATCCAAGAGCTTAATGAATTTGAGGTTGCCAATTACAGCGACAAAGCAGAGTATATAAAAATTTTTACACCCACTAATGATTTTATAAAAACACAATCCAATCAGTTAAGTGAAGTACTTAACCTTAATCCTGCTGCATTTTTAAAAAACAAGAATGGAAAAATGAGAATTATCAATCGCTTTGCAATGCAGTTTGCAGCTCGCTTTGACAATAAGTTTCTAAACGGAGAAGTGGTAAAATCTCTTGATCCGTTTAGAAACAATGTTACCGACACAACATTGGTGGTCACCAATTCATCGTTCAGAAACACACTTTTTTTTAACCGTAGCCATGCCGTCATTGCATCAGACCTCACTTTTGAAAACGTGCGCAACAAAAATCTTTTAGCCAATGGAGCAGAGTCCAGAACACAACGCAGTTTACAATCGCTCACTCGGTTAAACATAAAAAGGGTTTATGGACTTAATGTTGGCGCTCGCCTGGGAGAAAAGGAAAACCTCTCTGCATTTATCAATCGCAATTATACCATTGCCTACCAAGAGCTGGAGCCGCGCTTAAGTGTTCAGCCCGGTACAGTTTTTAGAACCACGTTTATTTACAAGCTGCAAGCAAAGGATAATATTTATGCTGATGGGAATGAGCATACTGAAATTAACACGTTGGGCATGGAAGTGAAATATAGCAGCGTGAAGAATGGAGTTGCAGGAGCATCACTTAACCTAATTAGCATTGGGTATAATGCGCCAGAAAACACACCTTTAGCCTTTGAGATGTTGGAAGGATTGAGGCGAGGAAAAAATATTACGTGGGATTTAAATTTACAACGTAACTTATCAGGAAGCCTTCAATTAAACCTAAATTATAATGGCCGAAAGCCGCAAGGCGAAAAAACCATTCACACGGCAAGTGTGCAGGTAAGAGCAGTGTTTTAACTACGGTTGATTAAACCCTGATGGGCTACCTTATTTAAGATCAATAAAGGAGCTGGCTATCAAATTACCTTCGCAATAAATTTCAATGGTATATTTTCCGGCAGCATAAGCAGCACCCTTATCCCAATAAAGGCAAAGGTTGGTTTCTTTGTTGTCGTAATCAAAGGACTCTTTAGTGGTGTAAAGCGAAGCCTGTCCACTTACCATAAATGTTTCAGAGCTGGTGGTCATCACAGCACCATCAGGACTAATTACGCGCATGTAAATATCTTTATTGCCATTGTTAGCAACGGTGTTTTCCAAAATGGTGAAACAGGTTTTTATCTTTTGAACAGATGAGGCCTTAAGTGTTTCTATTTCCCTGCCGCTGCTTTTGTAGCGAATACCGGTGGCTTTAAATGCAGTTGTTTTAAGTACCGATGCAACAGCAACTTTGTTTGAAAGCACACTGTTTTCCTGTGTAAGGGTATTGATTTTGTCTCTTTCTTGGTTAAGGGTTGTGCTAAGTGTTTCATTTTGTGTGGTGAGGCTGCTGGAATAGGATTTTAGCGAATCCAAATCTTGAACATACACCTGGTTCATTCCTTTCAGTCGTTCCAGTTCTTCACGTGCAATTTTCAGTTGTTGAGCATCACCTGATTCTATTAACCTGCGTATCTGAGCCATTTTGCTCTTTATCTCTTCGTCTTTGCTTAGCAATAGCGCCTGTAAACTGGAATTTTCCTGATTTACTTTTTCAAACTCGGCCTTTACCCTTTGTAATTCTGCTGACAATGCATCCCGCTCAGCAGTGGTGCTTTCCAAGGTTTTGGAAACCTCTTCCAAGTGGCTTTTTTTATCGAAAAATTGCCATAACAAAAGGCCGTTTACACCTAATAAAATAGAAATTATTACAAAAACCAGTGCTTTACGCGAGTTTTGTTCGCGCTTATCAGCCGGGTTATAATCGTGATATTTATCGCTCATTTAGCTATGGATTAGTAGTGCAAAATAATAAAATTTTTAAGAAATAGCGAATTTAATTTGCTAACATTTTTTCTCTTCACCCTTGTCATACGTATTTTAGTCAAAATGTTCGGGCATAAGTCCCCAGTTTCTTACATTTATTTTTTAAACAGTTTTCAATGATAAAGCATCTTTTCAACCTGCTGTTTCCAGATAATTGTCCCGGTTGTGGGCATCCTTTTATTAAAGGAGAAAAAATGGTGTGTAACCTGTGTACCATAAAACTACCTAAAACGGAGTTTCACCGACAGCATGATAATGCAGTAGCCAAAACCTTCTGGGGTAAAATTCATTTGGAGGCGGCAACCTCTCTTTTTCATTTCGATAAGGGAGAAATAGTTCAAAAATTATTGCATCAGCTTAAATATAAAAGCAATAAGGAGGTGGGCTTTTTGCTGGGTAACTGGCTGGCCGATGAAATTAGGGATGCCGAGCCTTTTACCACGGTAAACACTGTGGTGCCTGTTCCTCTGCATCCACATAAAATGAGGGTGCGCGGTTACAATCAAAGTCAGCTTATTGCGGAAGGTATGGTGCAAAAATGGAATGTGGAGTTGAGTGCCGATCTTCTTATTCGTAAAAAAAATACGGAATCGCAGACGCGAAAAAGCAGGTATTCAAGATTTGAAAATGTGGACAATGTTTTTGCACTTAATAATTCATCTGCCTATGAAAACAAACATGTACTGATTATTGATGATGTAATAACCACTGGTTCTACCATTGTGGCCTGTGGCGATGCTTTTAGCCAAATTCCGGGATGTAAAATAAGTGTGGCCTCGATTGCCTATACTCATTCGTGAATTTAAGATATTTGCACCTCATATTTTATACATGGGCCATTCGGTATTAGTTAACAAAAAGGTGGGAAAGGTAGAGCAATACGAATCCCTGTACCCGCAGCTTCAGGCTTTGCTGCATGGAGAGCAGGATGATATTGCCAATATGGCCAATATATGTGCGGCATTAAAAGAGGTGTTTGATTTCTTTTGGGTAGGCTTTTACCGCGTACTGCCTTCAGGAAATATGCAGGAGTTGGTGCTCGGACCATTTCAGGGACCCGTAGCATGTACGCGCATTGCTTTTGGAAAAGGAGTGTGCGGTACAGCATGGCAGCAGGAAAAAACCCTGTTGGTGCCCGATGTGGAGCTGTTTCCGGGTCACATTGCTTGCAGTGCATTATCTAGATCGGAAATTGTTGTTCCTGTTTTTGATGCAGGCAAGGTGGTGGCTGTGCTTGATGTGGACAGTACAGTAACCAATGACTTTGATGAAACCGATAAATTATTTTTGGAAAAGATAGCTTCACTGGTAAAACAAAAGCAAGGGAAATAATTATGCAACATGGATACGTTGGTTTAGCGGGGAGGGTGAAAGCTATGTTGGTTTCAGCATGTGTGGTTTTATATGGGTGCGCATCAGTGGTAAATCCTACTGGTGGTAAAAAAGACATAACACCACCTGTTTTAACCGGTTCCGACCCGGCATCTTCTACCACAAATTTTACTTCAGAAAAAATAGTGCTCAGTTTTGATGAGTATGTGCAGTTGAAGGATGTTGAAAAGCAGCTCATCATTTCTCCCATCATTAAGCCAGCACCCATCGTTAGTGCAAAGGCAAAAAAAGTGGTGGTTGAAATTAAGGCTGATCTTAGCCCTAACACCACCTATACCTTAAATTTTGGTGATGCAATTATTGATCTTCGTGAAAGCAATCCGATAAAAGATTTTCGTTATGTTTTTTCAACCGGCAGTGTTGTTGATACAATGGAGTTAGCAGGTAAAGTTTTTTCTGCAGAAAATTTGCAGGCTCAAAGCAATATTTTAATCATGCTCTATAAAACAGAGGATGACTCAGCCCCATTAAAAAGCACGCCTGGCTTTTTTACACGTACTGATTCTTCCGGGAACTTTAGGCTGCGCAACATAAGCACTGGGCCTTATAAATTATTTGCTTTGAAAGATGCTGATGGTGACTATAAACACAACACACCTGACGAGCTCATTGGTTATGTTCAAGAACCTGTGAGTGGAAGTGATAGCATGCCCGTTACCATTTATCTTTTTAAAGAAACTGAAAAAAAGCTTACTCTTAGAAATGGAAAGTTTGAGAACAAGGCTTCTTGTTCTATGGTTTTTAATCGAAGTGTTCGAAACGTAACTTTCACTGATCTTTCAGGTAGCACTCAATGGAAGAACCTTGAATTTAATACCGGTGGAGACACGGTTATTGTGTGGCTGAAAGATACTTTGGTGGACTCACTCCGCATTCAGCTTTCTGAAAACGGAGTACCTTTGGATACTGTTAATTTTATTCAGAGTGTAAAATCAGAACGAAATGCAATTGCTCCATTAAAAATGATAGTTTCATCTCGTAGCGGAACAAACCCATTACCGGGTAAACCTATCGTTGTTCAGACTACGCTTCCTGTTCAATCGTTTGATGAAAACCTCATTTCATTAACACACGATAGCATTACCCCTGTTGCGTTTACTGTGGAAATGGCAGATACCTTAAAACGTACTTTTAAAATTATAGCCCCAACAGTAGAAAAAAAGGGCTACACTTTGAAATTTTTACCGGGAGCGTTTAAAAGCGATTATGGTAAAAATAATGATACCACTATTATTGCATTAAGAACTCCAATGCTAACGGAGTTTGGTAGTGTAAAGGTTAAACTTTCAGGGCTAACAGAGGGTAATTACCTGTTACAAGTTGTAAGCGACAAAGACGAAATAAAATACGAAAAAAAGTTGTCAGATAACGGCAACTATCTCTTTGAAAATATTGTTCCTGCAATTTATAAATTACGTTTGGTGAACGATAAGGATGCTAACGGCATGTTTACCACGGGAGATTATATAAAGAAGCAACAGCCTGAGAAGGTGAAATATTATACAGAAACAATTAATATACGCGCCAACTGGGATATTGAAGTGGACTGGAATGCAGGCGCGGATAACTAAAAAATTTAACGACCATTAAAATGAAAGAAGAAAGTATAGAATCACAAAAAGCACCTGAGCCGGTGGGGTTGTACCCTCACGCCA
>JAYTNW010000202.1:0-2312 GCA_043748115.1 Bacteroidota bacterium
TTTTATCAGCAAAATAAGATGCGGCTAGCGATGCATACGTAGCAGCGCCACCAATAATTTTATCTGTTTTCCCGAATGGGGTTTCAATAGCATCAAACGCAACGGTTCCTACAACTAATAATGACATGATGGATTATTTTAAAAATTTGCGCAAAGCTAAAAAAAAGAAGTTCGACTCCGGTGGCTGTTTCTGATAAGTTAAGCAGTATTCGGCTTGTAATTCCAAACGTAAGCGAGAAGGGAACTTGCCACATCAGAGTTTCGCAAAGAAAAAATTCCTCTTGAATGACGGTCAGCCAACAGATGCTTTTTTTAACGTAATTTCATTGTACTATGATTAGTAGTTTAACAAAATTAATTACTCCCATTAAAGGTAGTGCAATTATGTTTTTAAAAGGCTTACTCAAAACACTTTTAAATGAAGTAACTAACAAACCATCATACAGCAATAAAAAAAATATTTACCTTCACCCCATACACTAAACTCTGTTGTATGCTAATAAAAACCTTCGGCTGTGCCGTATACGGCATAAACGCAACACCCATAACGGTAGAAGTAAACGTTGGACAAGGCACTAAATTTTTTCACGTAGGCTTGCCCGACAATGCAGTAAAAGAAAGCCAGCAACGTATTGAAGCCGCATTGAAAAACACAGGCTATAAAATGCCCGGCAAAAAAGTAGTGGTAAACATGGCCCCTGCTGACATCAGAAAAGAAGGATCGTCATACGACCTGACCATTGCTATGGGAATACTGAGTGCCAGCGAGCAAATTATTACCCCCAACATTGAGGAGTATATTATTATGGGCGAGCTTTCATTGGATGGTGGGTTGCAGGCCATAAAGGGCGCACTGCCTATTGCCATTGAAGCGAAGAAGCAGGGCTTTAAAGGATTTTTTTTACCCATACAAAATGCACGCGAAGCTGCTATTGTTGATGGCCTTGAAGTGTATGGTGTAGAAAATATTTCGCAGGTGATAAAATTTTTTACAGGTGAAGAAATATTGCAGCCTACCGTAGTGGATACGCGCGATGAGTTTTATGCAGCACAAATACAAAGCGAGTTTGATTTTTGTGATGTGAAAGGGCAGGAGAATATTAAGCGTTCACTGGAGATTGCTGCTGCCGGTGGGCACAATGTAATTTTGATAGGGCCGCCCGGTGCCGGAAAAACGATGCTGGCAAAACGGTTGCCTACCATATTGCCACCCTTGAGTTTGCATGAGGCATTGGAGACAACTAAAATACATTCAGTAGCAGGGCGCATGGGCAAGCAGGCATCGTTAATTTCGGTGCGGCCTTTCCGTTCGCCACATCATACCATAAGCGATGTGGCGCTGGTAGGTGGTGGCGGCATACCGCAGCCGGGAGAAATTTCGCTGGCACATAATGGTGTTTTGTTTTTAGATGAGTTGCCTGAATTTAAACGCACGGTGCTGGAAGTGATGCGGCAACCGTTGGAAGAAAGGCGTGTTACAATTTCGCGTGCGCGGTTTTCAGTAGAGTACCCTGCCAGTTTTATGTTGGTGGCTTCTATGAATCCTTGTCCGTGCGGATATTATAATCACCCGGAGAAGGAGTGCGTGTGTGCGCCTGGTGTGGTGCAGAAGTATTTGAATAAAATTTCGGGGCCGCTATTAGACAGGATTGATTTACATGTGGAGGTTACTCCTGTTGCGTTTTCGGAACTAACGAAGGAACGTATATCAGAAAAAAGTGAAAACATAAGAGAACGTGTTGTAAATGCGCGCCTGATACAAGCCAAACGCTATGAAGATAAAGAGGACATACATTGCAATGCGCAAATGAGTACTAAGATGCTCAATACGATTTGTCGCATTACCGATGAGGGCACGCAGTTGCTAAAAGTGGCTATGGATAGGTTGGGACTTTCGGCACGTGCTTACGACAGGATATTGAAAGTATCGCGCACCATTGCTGACCTTGCAGCAAGTGATGATATTAAAACCGAACATTTAGCAGAAGCTATTAATTTTAGGAGTTTGGATAGAGAAGGGTGGGCGGGGTAAATTTCCTTTTAGCTATTTTATATTCTCTTTCGCGACTTACCTTTTTAAAACATAGTTCATATGCTCTTATTTTAATATGGTATAGGTTTGTGTTTTTAAACGGATTATTACTCTTGTTACTGCAAAGTGCTAATGACTGAATTTTTAATAGGTTTGTAATACAAAAACCATACATGCTACTAAAAATTTTGCGGAGATAATTACCCTAACCTACAAAAAGACACTGTTGACAGTAATACTTTCGTCTATCAACTACTTTTCTAATTCCCAGGAATTATTT
>JAYTNW010000203.1:0-11098 GCA_043748115.1 Bacteroidota bacterium
TTTAATGGGCATAGAGGGCAAAAGTATTTTCTAAAGACTTACGAAGCGACAGGTGCAAGAGTTAGAAAATAACAAAAGAATGTTGAGAAAGTGACAAGAGCACTTTGTTTTGAAAGAAAAAAGCCTTGTCTAAAAAAATAGAACAAGGCAATTTACCAAATAGGGCAGGCTGTTAGTGTTTTCAGCCTTTTGTTAGCGGAGGTTGGGAGCCCGTTTGTAATGTACAAAGGTGCGGAATAAGAGGTAAAGCACACGCTACCCTTTAGGGTGATTTTTGGAGGGCAAAAGAAAGTGAGCAGCTATTATTTATTAAAAACCTTGTTTAATGCTTCTGTTCGGGTTTGAACCTGTAGTTTTTTATAAATATGATTGATGTGTTTTTTAACCGTGTCTTTGCTGATAAAAAGTTCGGCTGCTATTTCCTTATATAAAAAACCTTTTGCAAGCAGATCCAATATTTCTTTTTCCCTGAAAGATAATATATCAGCCGACTCATTTGGTTTGCCTTTTTTTTGCATGGAAGCCACCACCCGCCTAGCAATTTCACTGCTCATGGGCGAACCGCCATTAACAAGGTCGTGAATAGCTTCTAATATTTGTACGGGCGATGTTCTTTTAAGTATGTAGCCCGTGGCTCCGCTTTGCAGTGCATTAAAAATGGAAGAGTCATCATCATAAACAGTACACATCATAAATTGAGTATCAGGCATTTTTTCTGATAGAATTTTTATGCATTCAATGCCATTCATTTCGGGTAAATTAATATCCATTAGCACAACATCTGCTTTAATGGAAGGTAATTCGTGCACAGCATCTTCTCCACAGGCATAAACCTGTTCACACAAATATCCTGGTGATCCATCAATTAATAATCTCAATGATTCCCTTATCTCAGTTTGGTCTTCTACTATGGCTACTCTTATCATTTGCTTATGTTAAATTACGGTGGATAAAAATAGAGCACATTATTCGAAGGAACAATTACCCTTGTGGGTGATACTGTAAAACACTCAATGGCATGTTAAGTTCAATATGTGTTCCATTGCTGTTGGTTATGTTAATGGTTCCATTCATGTATTTCATTCTTGACCTCATGTTTTTAAGCCCGTTTCTTAAGGAGCTTCCAACGTCGTTAATGCCCACACCGTTGTCACGAATGCTTATTTTCAAATGGTCACTTGCAAGATCAATCTTAATCTTGATGACATTTCCTTTTGAATGTTTAATGGCATTGTTAAAAGCTTCCTTTAGGATCATTAAAAGATTTCGCCTGTATTCGCTTGTAACTTCTATGTTACTAATATGTTCAGGAATTTCAACAGTGAGTTTAAAAAGGGTGTGCTCAAAATACTCGACAGCATATCGCCTCAGGAAGTAGATGAGATTATCCAATCTGTCATTAGGGGTGTTTAAACTCCATATCATTTCGTCCATTCCATCAACCAATTCCTTTGCAGATGAAATAATTTTTTCAAGTTTTCCATCTGTTATCCCCCCATCTCTTTTAATAACCTCACCTAAGAGAGATATTTTGGTAAGACCCGATCCTATTTCATCGTGCAGGTCACGGGCTAGGTTGGTACGAAGCTGTAATAACTCAATTTCCAATTTTTGTTTTTTCTGTGCTTCTTGTAAAAGTGTTTTCTCCGCCTCTGATTTTTCATATTCCATAAGTCGGGTTTTATAGCTTAATCCGGTGGTAAAGGTGAGTAGCTCTGCTATAACACATATTAGCAGAGGAAGGTAAGGGTCAAAAGGTATGGCAATGCCATTGTCAACGCATAAAATGAATATTATATTTAGCAATGAACCCACCACCAAAAAGGCGGCACCTGCAACTGCAAATCGGCTAAACGGATTGCTTTTGCGAAAGAAAACGATAAGCACATGCGTGGTGGCTGTCATCAAAACAAGGCAGATGATGACAAAAACTTTGATTTCGATTTCGAGACTTACCCCTAAAAGAAGCAACAGTGGAGATACCATGCCAAAAGCTAAAATACAGTACTCCAAACGGCATATCCAACGGTTTAACTTAGGCCGTGTTTGTGGCAGATTTAAAAACGTTCTTGAAAAACGGTAATAAAGAAAAATGGAAAAAAAAGGCAAAGAATGACCGGTGTAATGAATGGACTGATCCGTGATGGTTGAAAACAGACGAAATGGTAAGAATTCCTCAAACTGGCTGAGGCAAAAAATAACCATGGAAACCATGTAGGCGATGTAATAGAGGTAATCAACTCGCCTAATGTGAATCCATTGAAGTATAATATATAAAATTTGGAAGCCGACTATTGAAACAAAAATGGTGATACCGAAAAGTTTGCTTTCCGGTGAATAGAACATGGGATCCATGCTTCAAACCTAAGCCTTATTTTTTTAAAAATGAAACGTGTGTATTGCTCAGGCTGCATTAGGGAATGGTGTTAAAAAGAAAGACTTTAATGCCCCGCAGATGGTGTTGTGAGTGAAAGGAGAGAAGCCTAAAATGCAAAAAATCCCTAGAGAGGGATTTTTTGCATTTGTAGCGAAAGGGGGAGTCGAACCCCCGACCTCAGGGTTATGAATCCTGCGCTCTAACCATCTGAGCTACCTCGCCATGGTTTAAATCTACCTGATAATCGCTGCCCTTCGGGAGGTCAGCTTGCTCTTATATTAAATCTAAGGCATCCATATTTAGCAACACACATGATTTTTTTCGAGGCTGCAAAAGTATCATTAGTTCATTTAATTCAAAGGATATTTTAAAAATATTTAGCTGAGATGGAAGCCGTGGTTTAAGCTGCCAGCCAACTTTATAAAACAATTGACCAGTAAAATTCATCTGTTCACCCATTTTTATTTAGGTGCGTGTCTATAAGGTGCTAAGTTGCATACTCAATTAAACAAAAATTTAAATCGCATGAACAAAAAACACCACCCAAGCGTAATTAATGCAGGTAAGAGTCTTCTTACCAAGCATATCTCTTCCAGAATTGTGCTTATGCTGATGGCAGCATGGCTTATCAATGGCAAAACATACGGACAATCAACAAATCCGGCTGTTTCGACCATACCTTATTCTTTCACAACATACACTGGTACAGCCTTTCCGGCTTCGTTGTCTGTTGGATTGGCCACAACAAACACGCTTTCAACCAGCGATTTTACTTCAAATGCACCCAATGGTACCGGAACTGGACAGTGGGATGATGAGGTGGCTAACGGGATTAGCTTTCAGGGTAGCGGCACCAACCGTTCAGGTTGCTTCAAGGTGAGGATGAACACTACCGGTATATCTAATATTAATGTGGCCTGGACCGGAAGAAGGATTGCGCAGGGAGGTAGCTTTAGTTCATCATATATGGAATTGCAGTGGAGAAGCGGAAACAGCGGCTCCTGGAATAATGTGTCAAACGATCAGTTTGATTCTGATAATTCGTCAACTGGTTTTGATGTTGTATTACCAAGTGGAGCAAATAACCTAGCCGATCTTCAAATAAGATGGATCATATATGACCAACAAAACTTTGGAAACACACGTGATAGGGTAGGAGTAGATGATATTATGATTTGCGTACTTCCTTCTATTACAGCCGGAAGCAACTCTCCTGTTTGTCCGGGCGCAGCATTAAACCTTTCGGCCACTGGAAGCACTGGAACATTTGCGTGGGCCGGGCCTAATAGTTTTACCAGCAGCTCTCAAAATCCAACAATTGCCAGCGCAACAACAGTCATGGCCGGAACCTATACCGTTACCGTTACCATTGGAGGTTGCAGTAATTCTTCAACTACAACAGTAAGTGTTGTTGGTGTTTCGGCATCTGCCACTAGCAACTCTCCGTTATGTTCAGGTAGTACTATTAACCTCTCCACCACTTCTGTAACCGGTGCTACCTATTCTTGGTCAGGGCCAAATGGTTTCACCAGTACTTCAAGGCAGCCATCAATCTCTAATGCCACAACATTAAATGCTGGGATTTACAGCGTAACAGTAACACTGAGTGGATGTACAGCAACTTCTTCGGCCACAGTGGCTGTGAATACAACACCTACCATTTCTGCATCCAACAATGGTCCTGTTTGTGCTGGATCAACACTTAATTTAACCGCTACCAGCAATGGAGGCACTTTTGCATGGAGTGGGCCTAATTCATATAGCAGTACTTCGCAAAACCCATCTCGTACCAATGCAACAGTAAGTATGACAGGAACCTATACGGTTACCGTAACCAACAGTGGCTGTACAGCAACATCATCAACAGCGGTAACAGTAAATGCAGCTCCTGTAGGAAATGCTACCTCAAGTGCATCCTCAATTTGCGAAGGATTACCTGTTACGCTAACCTCTAATGCCGTTAATGAGTTGGGCACTCCATTTACCAATACAAATGATTTTGCTATTCCAGATAACAACCTTACCGGAGTTCAATCGCCAATCACCGTGAGTGGATTGAGTCCGGCTACATTGGGCAGTTTAACGCTAGAGTCTATTAAATTCAATATTACACATAGCTATGACAGAGATTTGAGAATAAGTTTAAAATCACCTCAAGGAACGGTAATTGATCTTGTTCGTCACAGAGGCAGTAGCGGTAACAATTTTACCAACACGACTCTTGTAAGCTCAGGAGGCTCATCTGGAAATGTATCTTCAGGTAGCGCACCATTTACAGGAACCTACAATTCTGAAACTCCTTTTTCAGCATTAAATGGTGAAGGTGTTAATGGAAATTGGAATTTGGCTGTTCGTGATACGCAAAGTGGTGACAGCGGAACCATTTTGGATTGGACACTGACCTTAAAATCAAATACAGGCATCAGTTATGTATGGAGCTCAACTCCATCTGGGGCAACAGGAAGTTCTTATACCTTAATAAAAACACCTTCTCAAACAACCACCTATCATGTAGTGGCAACTGGAAGCAACGGATGTTCAACAACTAGTAATGTATCCGTAAATGTAATTGCTGCGCCTCAGGTTTCTAGCGCTTACAATGCACCGTTATGCGCTGGTAACGACATCAATTTTAGCTCTGATAACAATGCGCCTGGACAATCTTCTGGTAACTTATATTCGTGGACAGGTCCGAACAGCTATACTTCATCACAACAGAACCCGATATTGAACGCTTCTACAACGGGAATGAATGGAAATTACACGGTGGTGGTTACAAACCAATTCTTGTGTACAGCTTCGTCAGTGGTTTCAGTAGGCGTTAATCCTCTTCCTGATCTTACAATCGTATCAAGTACAAATGTTACTTGTAATGGTTTTAATAACGGACTGGTTCAGTTATCAGCTTCAATGGGTACAGCACCTTATGATTTCACTGATTTTGTGACCAATAATAATGATGGCTTGTTCAGTTCAATTGCTCCAGGTACGTATGTATATTACGTGGCTGATGCGAACGGTTGCTCTGATTTTGTATCACTTGATATCACTGAACCTGCAACGCTGCTTTCAACTGCAAGCGATAATAGTCCGCTGTGTCAGGGTTCAACACTCAACTTTAATGGTAATGTGAATGGCGGAACTTTACCATACAGCTTTAACTGGCAAGGTCAAAACGGATTTTCATCCACTCTTGCAACCCCTTCTGTTTTAAACGCTACTGTTATTAATGCAGGAAATTACACTCTTGATCTAATTGATGCTAACGGGTGTACAGTTGCTCAACAGACGATGACGGTTAATGTAGATCTTCCTGCTACCGTTTCTGCCGGATCCGATCAATCCTTATGTGCCCCATCTTCGTTCTCAATGAATGGTGCCTTTGGTGGAAGTGCTGTATCAGCCACATGGACCACTAGCGGAGACGGAACTTTTGACAACATTCATTCGCAGAATGCAGTTTATACCCCCGGTGTAAATGATCAACAAAACGTAATGGCAACTTTAACCTTTACAACAGATAATCCAAACTCTTGCGGATCAGTAAGCCAAAGCATTGCTGTTAAAGCCCATGCTGGTGTGCCTGTATTGCCAAGTGCAGCAAACAATGCCACTAGCGTATGTCCTCCCGTTACCGCTTTATCTCTTGGTGTTTTAAGTTCAGTAGATGTGGATTCATACAACTGGGCACAAGGGCCAACAACAACCGGTGTAAGCTTTAATTCAGGTACCGTTGGAACTTCTGTTAATGTGAACATTGCCCCTTCTGGTAATTCAACTTATTCATTAAGGGTGACCCCTGTTAATGCTTGTGGTTCAGGTGTTTATAAAACTATCCAGTTGAGACGTTCTGTTTCTGCTCCTGCCAATCCTGCCGGATCTAACACAGCTTGTGCAAATGACACTAAAGCTTATACTGTGCCTGCAGTTACCGGAGCAGAAACCTATACTTGGACAGCGCCTTCCGGATCGCTTATTAACGGAAATGCAACCCCTTTTACAACCTCATTAACTACTGTTGATGTAACCTTCCCGCCATCCTTCACTTCAGGACAGGTTGGTGTAACCGCTAATGTGGCTTGCTTTACATCTTCATTAAAAACGTTAACTGTTTCAAATTCAACCGTGGCTTTGTCGCCCATCAATGGGGTAAGCAGCGTATGTCCAGGCAGTAGCTACACCTTCACTGTTCCTGCAGTTAGCGGAGCGGTAACTTATCAATGGTCGTTGCCTACTGGTATCACCGGAACATCGTCTTCAAATATCATTAATGTAAATGTTACCAACGCTTTTGTTTCAGGAGCAATTGGAGTAAAGGCATTTAGTAATTGTGGTGTACCATCAGCGTTAAAAACTAAAAGTGTTGTAAGAGGAACACCTCCTGTACCATCATTAATAAACGGACCTACTAATGGTTTGTGCGCACAAACGGTTGTATATACTTGTCCTTCACAACCTGGAGTAAATTATAATTGGACGGTTCCATCTGGTGCAACTGTAAATTCAGGAAATGGAACCTCTTCCATTGAAACTGCTTACGGAACATTTACAACCGGACCTCTTTGTGTTACAGCTTCAAATGGATGTGGCTCAAGTGCATCACGCTGTGTTACAGTTAAAGGTGCTCCAAATACTCCAGCCGCTATCACTGTAACTCCTGCAACTTGGTGTGCCAACGAAGCTGGAATTCAGTTTGATGGAAACGTTTCCAATGTGTCAGGTTCCTATCAATTACAATGGAGTTATCCAGGATCATCGGTTGCAGATTATATAGCTGGAGGAGGAAACTCGTCAAGTATCATGTTCGACTGGAAATCAGGTAACGGCACTTTAATTCTTACTGCGTATAACGGATGCGGAAGTGGATCCAGAACATTTAATACTGGAAATGAAAATTGTAGAATATCCAAACCGAGCAATGAAGTAAACTACGGATTGGAAGTAGCTCCTAATCCATCAAGTAATTATATAAACATAAGCACTTATCATTCTAAAAATGAATTAATTGAATATGCATTACTTGATTTAACTGGAAGAACAATTGTAACATCAAACAACCAAGCAAATGCCGGAAATGTTAATTTGCAAATGGACCTAACTAGATTTGCTAAGGGCACCTATACTTTGGTTGTTAAAATTGATAACACCCGTTTAACCAAGAAAGTAGTCCTTCAATAGTCGGATAATATTAAAAATTTTAACAGGCAGAAGTATCCACTTCTGCCTGTTTGTTTTTTTAGGCAAGAATATTGCATATTTAACCAAACTTTTTAATACATTTACCGATTAATACACTATTGCATACGCAATCGGGTTAAATTTAAACGCAATTACTAAATGATGATAAAAAATTTACTTCAAAAAAATAATTTATCAGTTTTAATTTTTTCGATAATTTTTCTATCAGCTCCCTTAACAAGCTTCGGGATTAACGCTACAGCAAGTGGTAGTTTTGAAACTGCTTCTAATTGGTCATCGGGAGCAATACCTCAAACAGGTGAAGATATTACAATCCCTGGGGGTATTACCATTACCGTAAATGCCAACAGTGATATTGTTCATGATATCACAATAAATTTCGGTGGAAAACTAATTATTGCCAATGCAGCAACGGCCTCTTTAAGTTTTGATGGTAACATTACCATCAACGGGGAGTTAACCAACAATGGGAGATTGGACATGGTTTTACCGGCAAATTTTGTGATGGGACCCAGTTCTATTTACACCCACAACCCACGTGCGAATACAGCCTCAGACGAGAGTGTTTTTGAACTGGGTACAGAAACTATTGCGACCACCAGTACATTGATAATTCAAAAATGGTCGAGTGCAGCTTTGCCATTGTGTGATCCTACTAGAATACAAACTGCTGACCTAGGTCACTTAATTACCAGTGTGGGCGGCACACCATGGGAACAAAAAGGAAGGTTTGGCCCTAATCGCATTAAAGGAAATTTAACGGTATTAAATGGAGTATTGAGAATGGATGATGGATCAGGACCTTCACTTGCCTTAACACTACAAACAGTTTTAATAAAAGGTGCTTCTGCAATTATTTTTCAGGAGGGTAACAGTAAGCCTTTAACTCTTATAACCAATAATTTTACAGACAGCAGTACTTTATCTACACAGCCTACCATTATCATGAATGGATCTATTGCTCCACTTCAGTGGACAGTTAATGGTACATTTAGGACAATACATGATTTTATCGCCATCAATGATTCTGTTTTTCCTTTAAGAGGTACTTCTGTAGCAACAGTGCTTATTACAGGTGATATGCTGATTAGCGGAGCTGGAAATAAATTCGATTTTATTAAACAGGTTAATGTTCCGCTGAACGTAACTGTCAACGGTACCACTTCCATTTCTGGAACACCGGGTTGGGTTAGATTTGTTGACTCCGGTAATGGGTATCTTAATTTCACCACCAATAATTTAACCATATCGGGTGGGTTGAAAAACACCTTTCTCGGAGGCAATGAATTTTTAGATGCCTCGTTAAATCCTTTATTTCCACTTGCCACCGGGTATGTGAATGTTAAGGTTTTGAATGATTTTACTCTGTCGGGAACAACCAATACAATGGTTGTAAACTCAATAATAAATGTAAATAAGGCTCGACTTGAAGTGTTGAGAGACTACATATCTTCTTCTCCTACGGCAGACTTTAAAGTGGCAAAATCTATTGGCCCGGTAACAGTTTCTATAACCAGAAATTTGACCCTGAACGGTGGTAACTTTGATGTTCAAAATTATAGCAGTTCAAATGCACTTGATTCTATAACGTGTGATAACTTTACATTTAATTCTAGTACAGCCACCAATTATTTCAGAGGTAATAGCGGAGCAGGCAGTACCGTTTTTATAGCTGCAGGAAATTTTAATCTTTTAGCTTCAGGAACATCAACCGCTTCAGGTTTTTCGGGAAACTACCTTAATAATGGTCAACTTAATTTTTATGTAGGCAGCGATTTTACCCAAAACGGAGGTGCTTTTTATGGGATTAACGAAGGTGTTGGTGATCTTTCATTTACGGTAGTAGGCACACTTAACCAAACAGCAGGTTTTTTTAAGGGTACCCATAATTTATCAAGCATTGCATCAGGTTTAAACAACATGTCATTAGGCCAACTAAATTTTCAGGGAGGTAGTTTTATTCAGTACAATGCTTCTAATGGAAATGTAACATTAAATGTTGTAAACGATTTTATTGTCAACTATGCATCAGTATCTGATTTAATTGCCATTATTCCAATATTTAATCCTTCCAGCAGTAACTCCTCCACCTTTACCGCAAATATTGGTGGAAGCATGGTATTTGGTGGCGCTAACGGCACCTTTTATTCAAGTGTTTCGCAAGGCAATGAAACCATTAGCATTACCGGAAATCTCAGTTTTAATAATGGTAACAATAGTTTTAATCTTTTTCCTTCAGCGGTCATCAACTCATTTCACAACGTAAACTTAACTGTGGGAGGAAATCTGAATTGTACCAATGGAAATAATTATTTATCAGCCGGCCGTGGAGATGTTTTGGTTGCCGTTAACGGTAACATGAATATAAGTGGAGGTAACCTTTCTCTTAAAGGTAATTCGCCATCATTACCTGCAGTAATGAACGTAAAAGGTGGGTTTACCCAAACCAATGGGGTATTTTATTTTCATAATAATACTTCTTTAACTTCTATTGAAACTACTGTCACCATTAACAGTGATGACGATGCAGCCGGAAATTTTGTTCAATCAGGAGGAACGATTAATATGGACAATAACTCCTCTTCAGGAGCCACAAAAACTTTAGTCATAAAAAGTCCTAACTACACCATAGGGCCTGCCGGAACTATTTCGAGAATTGGTGTTGGAACCATTGGAGCACGCGGAACGATCTTGTTTTCAAAAACAGGTACCATCATCTTTAGTCGTACTTCAGGACATAGCATTACCCACTGCTCGCAGGAAGTTGTTGGCGGAACCACCTTAGATGTTACCACTGGTGACCTTCAAATAGGTTCATTTGTCCCTGAATTTCTTGGACACAACCTCAACATGCTAAATGTTCAAGCAAATGCCATACTTACTTTAAGAAACAACAGCCAAGTATTCTCTAATGGAATTGCTCCTAAAAGTTATGTGAATGCGGCTAACAACAGTAGGATAAGAATACAACATACCAACGGATTATATGACGGTACAGTAAATGCCGCCATTAATTCAGGAGGAAACATTCTGTATTACCTGATGCCTGCAAGCACAATTGAATACTTCGGTTCGTTAACTCAAATGATTACCGGAATAGGTGTTGGAACGGCTCTTACCGGTGGGCAAAAATATGGTAACCTCGAAATAAATCTTTCAGGACCAATTACCAACTATGCCTTTGCCACTCCAGGAGCCAATGTTCATGTCAGAACGCAGCTTAGGTTAACACGTGGGGAATTACGCCTTTCTGATCCCACAAACATTGGGTCTATGCTTCATGTGGAAGCCACTGCCCCCACAGGTATTGTTTTCACACCCAATAGAGGCTATATTAAATCAGAGAAAAATGATGGAACAGGAGTATTAAAATGGAGTTTTGGTACCAATACTTTAGCTCACATCATTCCTTTTGGATTAGATACTACCGCTGCTAATCAAATTCCTGTAACCATCACCAATGCAGCTGGTACTGCAGGAGATATTTCATTGGCTACTTATCGTTCTTCTGCGGCTAATTTG
>JAYTNW010000204.1:0-4069 GCA_043748115.1 Bacteroidota bacterium
AAGTAAGCATTACATCCTCACCATTGCATGCAGCATAGCGTAGAGACCTGCATGAATCAACGGCAGGGGTATAATTTATAAGCAAACGTGGATGCCGTGATGCATCCGAATAATCGCTGGAGGCAAGCACCAATCTGTTATAAGGCACCTCGTTAATGAGCTTAATTATCATTCCAGAATTCTTATCAGGGTTATTGACAAAATACTGAATCATGTTTTTGATATTTATAGCCGGATAATCTTGGGTAGGGAGTACGCTAATTGGAATGGCGGCATTTTGCACAATGGTGGTATTGGGCTGGCTAGCCCATGAAACGGTGTTCTCCTCCCAAGGCGAAGTGGCTTTAATCACAAGCCCATTATTTTTTCCTGCTTGATATCCGTTGACTCCCGATGGATCAAAATAAAGAGACAAAAATGCACTCTGAATAACTGAATTTACCGGAATAGCGGTAACGTCAAATTGCAATATAGATCGAGAGATTATGGGGTCACCATTTATGTCCCATCCTTCAGCTACAAAACCGGGTGAGGTGCCATAATTCAGAGAATCGGTTCCGCAGGACAAACACCTTTTTATCAAAGCATCTTTTGCACACGAGGCATCAGGCTGGATAATAGTGGTAACAATGGCGCCAACGGCAGCGGTGTTAAAACCAAACAGGGTCGATGAAGCGGAGTTAGCCCCACCTGTACAAACGGTGGTTACTAAGTAATCGTAAGCTGAACCGGGCACAAGGTTAACTGCAAGATAGCTGGTAGCAGAAATTGTATCTACTTCTGTAATCCCTGAACCGGAGAGGCTATAACTCACAATATAATAAGCAGCCCCTACCACAGCCTGCCACGACAAAACTGCTGATGTAGAATTAATATTAGCAGCAGATAAACTTGAAGGAGGAGCACATGAAACCGGTGGAGTTTGAAACCAAGAAGGAGGTGAAAAAAACGTCAAGCCTTCAGCGCACAGCGCCTGTATTTGCCAATTGTAATTGGCTCCGGGGTTAAGGTTGTTAATTGTTATTGGGCTGCTGGTTGCAAGAATAGTGTCCCACACGGAAGTACCCACTTCATTAATCTCAATAATATACTCTGAAGAATTTGGATGGATAATCCAAGATAAAGTTGCTGAAGTTGTTGTTACATTAGTTACTGTTAAGCCAGAAGGTATCACACAATTAATAGTTGAACAAGGTGTAAGGCATGAGGCTGTATTAATGGTGTTAATAATAGCATTTGCAGGCTGCAATCCGAAACCATTTACAAAGTTAACCCCAACTACACCTACCAAATGGCAATAGCTCATTATAGTGCCTCCATTTGTTGGGAACGGAGCTTGGGGGCAATTGCCTTCCACATATCCTTGTGAGGGTCCGCACCCGTCAATAGCTGTTCCATTTCCATTCCATACGCAAGCATGTGTGTGAAACGATCCCATGAGATGTCCTTGTTCATGCGTGGTTACGTTAACGGCCCAAGAATAAACTGGTACTACAGAATAACCTGCACTAATTCCGCTGTAACAATGTCTGTTATCTTGATTAAAAGCACAAATGCCATCAATGGTAGCAGCCACGCCTCCAAAATTGCTGTAGTTTAATAAATGCCCAAGGTCACCATTAAAAAACGGCCTGAAATTTTGAAATCCGTCCAGATAATCAAAACTGGATGAACCACTATAAGGGCTTGCTGTGGTCCATATAAATAATTCAGATAACGAAACCGAAATCCCATCGTTGGCAAAAATCACAGCGGTTTGATTGAATAAGCCCAATGAGAAATTAGTAGTGGCGGCAAAGCCTCCTTGATCTAAATAAATATCATTCGAAATTTCCCAGTATAGCCTTACACATTTGGTTGTTTGAGCAGATGGGCTGCGTTTTAACTGATCAGCAGTATAGGCTCTTTCTTTTGATGTTGTTCCGCAGGAAAAGTTAAACGGTGCTGCAATATTGATGTCATTGTAATATACATAAAAATTATTGCTTTCTTTCACCTTACCCAGGTTAAAATTTCCATTTTCAGTAGCTACCAAACCCATCACTCCATCGGAAAATATGCTTACTGCTGCCAATGAATTTGTGTTGCCATCAACAATGCCGCGATAATGTAATCCTGTTGAAAAAACATTTACCTGTTTCGAACCTTCACTTGCGTTTAAAAGAAAATCGTTTGTGATTACTGATGCCTTAAACAACTTTAGCACAATGGGGCTGCCACCTGTTACAGGAATATTAAAGCTAATGTTTTCAGGTTGTGTAAGCAGCAGTTGCGAAACAGTGGTCGGATCAAACTTAAGCAACTGCGCATGTAAGTTTTCAGGGAGTGCGATTCCCATAAGCTCACTTGCGGGGGCAGGCTTAAAAACATTTACCGAAAAAAACTCCACTCCACTTAACTGTTTAGCGTAAATCGTTTGGGCTAATGGCTTGATGGCTTGTGCAGAAGACCGTTGCACGGCTAATAAGAAGAATAAGAATACTAAATATTTTTTCATGGTGAATTTGTTAATTGTCCTTTTTAAAATAAAAACTGCGTAACATCTATATTTTAGATTGCCACGCAGTTTATTGATTACTAATCTTAATGTAAAAATTACTTGCCTGCTTTTACATCGCCCCAATTAACGCCTCGTTTAATGCGCAGCAACTGTGTTTCAGAAATCTTGTATTTTTTAGATAGGGCACTCAACACAGTGCCCTTTTTCATATCGCTTTTTATTGACTTTACTTTTACCTCAGACAATTTATACCCTTTAGAGGAAGACGGCCTACGCCCCACCCTATTCTTTTTTTCTCTTTTCACAACCGGGCTGTCCTGCTGATGTTCTGAATTGGTTTCAGAGGTCATCCATTTTAAATTTGAGGCTAAATTGTTTTTCTTGTTATGATCCAGGTGGGAAACAATACTATGCTTTTTGGATGGTTGTTTAACAAAATATTCTGCCACCAACCGATGAACCAATGGTGCATAGTTAATGGTGCGCTGTAGCTCATCCTCATGATAAGCTTTTTTAAACTCGGCACGCATTTCTTTTAATTTGATATTGGCCTTTGCAATATCCTGTTTCATCCGGTTATAGGACCTGTGTTTTTTACCTGCGGCTTTCATCTCTGCCGTTGCATCGGTAATTTGTTTTTTAACCGCATCCATTTGTTTGCGTAAACGTGAAAGAGCATTTTCTGCTCGGGATTCACGCTCTCTGAAAAGTTTAAAACGTACAATAGGGTAACCATTAATGGTTCCGCCTCTCAAAATACGGTTCTCTGCAATTTTTGTTGAAGTGCGTACCCTACCTAAATTGGAAACTTCAATTTTCAGTTTGTTGGTAAACTTGTGCGGAGGTTTAACTACCGCCCATTTTTCTTTTGAGAAGTCGCTTTTCATATATATTGATTAGTTTGTGTTAGTACGTAGTAAAATCGGGTTTAGAAAGCTGCAACAAATGATTAAAATGGAAGATCGTCCTTATACTCTTCAGGCACATCGTTAATGCCTACCATAGGCATTTCCTGCGGGGTTGATGCTGCCTGCGCTGCACGCTCAATACGCCAGGCCTCCAGTGTGTTAAAATATTTTATTTCTCCTTGCGGGCTCTTCCACTCTCTTCCGCGAAGGTTAAACGAAACTGTTATTTCTTCTCCAACATTTACGGCATCAATTAAACTGCATTTATCCTGAGTAAGTTGAAAGGTGATGTGTTGTGGATATTGAGATGAAGCATCCGTTAAAACAAAATCGCGTTTACGAAAACGGTCGCTTACTGTTTGTTCACTATTTTTTACCCTTAATGTTCCTGTGATCTGAAGCATAGTCATTTTTTTTTCAAAAGTAATAATTTTAAAAGATTAAATCACGTAATTTTTCAGCGTTATGCCTGTTATTGAATTTTTCGTCCATTACGTGCTGCCTAAAGGTCAAATCCATAGAGGTAAACTCATCCTTCATCATAAGGCTTAATCCCTCTCTCATCAGAGTGGCAGAGTCCGCTATGGTACACAACTGTTCCAAGCCGGTATTTTCCACCATAGGCGTGTTTACCAGACAAAACCGTCCACTAAACAGAGCA
>JAYTNW010000205.1:0-1700 GCA_043748115.1 Bacteroidota bacterium
CTACAAACACGCTACGGAACTGCGCGAAAAGATTATACATGAAACGGGACTGCCTATTTCCTTTGGCATGAGTGCCAACAAAACCGTGAGCAAGGTTGCCACCGACTATGCTAAACCCAACAATCATAAAAGGGTTAATCCTGGCGATGAAAAAATATTTTTGGCTCCGCTGTCTATTAAAAAAATTCCGATGATTGGTGATAAAACCTATTTGCTACTGCGCAGCATGGGCATTGAATATGTACGCACCTTACAGGACATGCCCATTGAGTTGCTGCAAAATGTACTGGGAGAAAACGGCAACAGCATATGGCGCAAAGCCAATGGTATTGACAATAATCCGGTGGAGCCTTACACGGAGCAAAAGAGCATGAGCCAAGAAGAAACTTTTGAAACAGATACCATTGATGTGCAAAAGCTCAATAATATTTTAATTGGCATGAGTGAAAAATTGTGTTTTCGCCTACGCACTGAAAACAAGCTCGCTGCCTGCGTAACGGTAAAAATACGTTACTCCAATTTTGATACACATACGATGCAGTGCCGCATTGCCTACACGGCTTGCGACCACACCATTATATCGCGGGTAAAAGAATTGTTTGTAAAACTGTATAACCGCAGAATGCTCATTAGGTTGGTGGGTATAAAATTTAGTCACTTGGTGGGTGGAGGCCACCAGGTGAATATGTTTGAGGATAACATTAACACACTTAACCTGTATTATGCTATGGATAAACTAAGGCTTAAGTATGGCGAAGATAAAATACAAAGAGCTGTTGCGTTGAGTTCTTCTCTGCGAGGATTTAATCCTTTTAATGGCCTTTCGCTGTCGCCATCAGTAAATGCCGTTATGAGTGATGATGAATATGAATATTTATTAGTTATCCATCCTGCAAAAAGTATTGACAACGATGTAAAAACAATAAAAAAATATTTTGCAAAAAAATATAAATCCCCGAAGGCGGAAAAAACAGAGTCGCATATTATCCTTGCAACGTTTCGTACCGGTGAATCAAAAGAAAATTTTTTGTCCGATGCCATAGAAGAAATCTTTCAGCACAAGTGCCCTGTTGAAATTGCTTTGGGCGATTATGGTTATTTTGCTCCGCACACTGTTTATATTCAGGTAAAGAATCCTTCAGCTATCCTTGAAATAATTAATGGGTTGAAAGGGCTAAAGGAAAAACCTGCGTTGCACGGAACGCGTTACCAGTTTTGCGATCATCCACATATTGTCATTGCCGGAGGGTTGCAACAGGAAACATTTACAAAAGCAAAACAAGATTTTGAACAACGAACCTACCAAAACAGCTTTATAGTGAATGCAATTGTATTGCTCAAAAGAAAAACACAACACAACCGCGGCATTGTCATTAAAGAATTTGAATGGCATACTACGCGGGTGAACAGTGTTGCGTAAACATTTTTTTTAAAGAAAAAAATTGTCAAGCTCTTCAAGCATGTGCAAATCATAATGGTTGTCATTAAAATGGTTAGCACTAACTTAATTATCACATGCACATTAACTGCCATTCTTATTACTCATTCAAATACGGCACCCTTAGCCCTGAGCAACTGTTGCAGCAGGCGCAGCAAAAGGGAGTTACATCGTTGGCATTAACTGATATTAATAATACTTCAGGGGTGCTGGATTTTTTTAGGCTTGCGCCAACGTATAATGTAAAACCTGTTTCCGGAAT
>JAYTNW010000206.1:0-2441 GCA_043748115.1 Bacteroidota bacterium
CTCCTTTTTATTTTACTGCATCGTTTCCTGACTCAGTATTAGTTACCTTAACACAACCTGTGTTAAAAAACAACTTCCTGCCGGTTACTAAAAACACTTCCGCATCGGTTTATATAACGGGAGAAATAAATTATCCCAAAGAAAAAATGAAAAAAATTTTAGTTAATAATGCAGAAGCATTGCTTGATGGTGGTGAAAGAATCCGATTTGAAACTGCCGCAGATTTTGTCGGAACAGATAGCCTCACGGTAAAAATGATTTCCACTTTTGGCGCTGTGAAAGAATTTATTTACCCTATAAAAAGAGTGGTTAAATAATTGAAATAAAACTTTTGCTACAAAAAAACTGCAACCTATAAAAATTTACAGGTTGCAGTTTTTTTACTTTTTTATACTTCTCCTTTTTTAGCGAAGAAGAAAAAAATTATTGATACTCAAATAATCTTTTAGTGTAACTCTGTCCGTTAATAATTAATCGCACAGTATAAACTCCCGAAGCGTATCCAATTTCTTTTGCACTGAAGTTAAACTCATAAACGCCTGCTTCTTTTTTACCGTTGGTTAAAACGCTTACCTGTTGCCCTAACGGATTTATTACTTCAACTTTTACATCAGATGCATGCTCCAACTCAAAGGCTATTGTAGTTCTGCCAACATAAGGATTTGGTTTGGCTTCAAATACAAAACCATTTTTGTTAATCATGGCAGCTACTACTTTTGATTCACTTTGTTCTCCGTTAAAATCAACCTGCACTAATCTGTAGTAGTATAAAACTCCCGCCCTTACATCTTTATCAATGTAACTGTAATTCTGCATTTCGTTTGTGGTGCCTTTTCCGTCAACCCAAGCTATAGCTGCAAAATCAGTTCCTGTTAAAGATTTTTCCAAACTAAATCCTTTGTTATTGACTTCACTTGCTGTAACCCAATCTAATTTTATACTTGATTGGAATGGAGTTGCATCAAATGAAAGTAAATCAACCGGCAGCGGAGTAATAGATTGTGCGGTGGCAAATAATGCAGGCAATGCACTGCTAAATGTTACGGCACTACTCATGTTTTGTCTTACAGTTGGGTTTAAGTTATTTGTAAAACATGGAACCATTGGATATGGATTTAGCTGCCACCCTGCAGCAGAGTTAGATCCTCTACTGTACATAACGCCTTGGTCGGCAGCTGCGTTTGTGTAGCCCGTTAAACCGTTGTAAAGTGATAATGTATAATTACCACCTGTGTGGGTAGTTGGCGAAGATGTTATTTGCCAATAACCATGATCCAAGGGGGTAACTCCGCCTGTGTGGTAGGTTGCACCACACTCTGTCCAAACTCCGCTTGGTGTTACCGGAGCGGTTGTGTTAAACGTTGCAGTAAAAAACGACAAAGCAGGTGTAATAGCCGTAGTAATATTAAAACTCATTCTCTTGTAGCCTCTAAGCAAATTACCAATTGGAAATTCATAAACACCCACTGCACCGGTTAAAGATCTTCTTAAAATTGGATTACCAGACACGGCATTCTCAATATAGCTTGTAGCATTACCGGCATTAACTGCTGCTGGAGTTGCATTGGCAATGTTTACATAAGCATTTGCCCCACCGGGAGAAATAATTTTTCCTTGCGTAAATGTTAATGTACCCGAAGTTGAAATATTCATATACGGTGATGCCGCAGCATGATTTTGCAATGTAACGCTTGAAGGAGCACTTTGATTTAACCAAACACTATTGAGTGTTCCTCTATTAAAGTAATTCTGATTTGCTGATCCATTAAACTCCAAAGTACTTCCTGAATTATAAGTTGAAGCAGTAACACCGGTTGCATAAACCCGGAAATGTCCACCTTGCTTTTGATACTTTCCGGCAACGTCTAAATAGGATGTTGTATTTGTTAACGCTGTTGGTGTTCTGTAACCAACACCCATATCTCCTTTAATTTCTATATCCTGATTTACGTTTACCTCTTGGTTTATTACTGATTTGAATACCTCTAAATGATGAAAACCATTTGCGCCTGTCAAGTTACCATCTAAGTTTTGAGTTCCTGCTACAGGGTGGCTTACGTCAGTAAAGTTATAGGATCCAGTGTTAGGTCCTTCAAAAATTACTCTTGAACCTGCCTGTGCATTTACTGCGCCCTGATTATTATAATCGCTGCACACACTTAAGATAGCCGCAGGCGATAATGTTAAAGTTGCACCGGCATTAATGGTTAAGGCGCGGCAACTAACTGCACCATTTATTGTAGGGGCGTTAACATAACCTGAAGGAATAATTGCATTTGTTTCGGGCAAGTTACAGGTTGGCACCTGGCATCCGCTCCAATTTGCAGGGTTACTCCAATCTGAACTAACTGCTCCAGTCCATAAAATACTTGAACCATTAACAAATGCTCCAATACCACAAGTGGAGTTTGCAAAACTCAAAGAGAACCCTGCACCACCAC
>JAYTNW010000207.1:0-9498 GCA_043748115.1 Bacteroidota bacterium
CGCAAGTGCTTTCGGCATTAAAGGAAGCCGGATTGGATTCGCTACCGGGAGCAGGAGCAGAAATATTGAGCGATAGAGTAAGGCGTATGATTTCTAAAGGTAAATGCACCGGTAAGGAATGGCTGGATGTAATGCGTGCTGCCCATCAATTAAATATTACCACCTCGGCCACCATGATGTTTGGACACATTGAAACCATTGAGGAGCGCTTTGAACATTTGGTAGCATTGAGGCAGGTGCAGAGCGAGAAACCTGAAAACGCCAAAGGTTTTCTTGCATTTATTCCATGGCCTTTTCAGGATGAGGACACCATACTTAGGCGCGTAAAAGGAATTCGAAACCAAGTTACCGCTGAGGAGTATATTCGCATGATTGCGTTAAGCCGCATTATGCTTCCCAACATTATAAACATACAGGCATCTTGGCTAACAGTGGGCAAGGATGTTGCTCAGGTTTGCCTTCATGCAGGTGCCAATGATTTTGGTTCTATTATGATTGAGGAAAATGTGGTAAGCGTTGCAGGGGCACCTCACCGTTTTACCTCGCAGGGAATTCAGGATGCCATTACCGAAGCTGGATTTAAACCACAGTTGCGCACGCAGCAATATGAAATTAGAGAGCTGCCACAGCAAATGGAACAACAGGTGATCACCTATTAAACAGAACCACCAGAATGATAAAACGCTTTTTAATTTTATCGCTTGTTTTTTTTGCGGGTGTGCTAACGGCACATGCCACACATAACCGTGCAGGGGAGATTACTTTTAACCAAGTTTCGTTGTTAACCTACAGGGTGCAAATTGTTACTTACACCAAAACAAGCAGCCCTGCTGACAGACCGGCATTGGAAATTAATTGGGGTGACGGCACAAAAGATTCTCTGCAACGCATAAGTAAATCAACCGTTGGGCCTGACATCAGCCGCAACTATTATGAGGGTACACACACCTATCCCGGCCCATTCTCTTACACCGTTTTTTTTGAAGACCCCAACCGTAACGGGGGTGTGGTAAATATTCCCGGTTCGGTAAACGTTCCGTTTTATGTAGAGTCAAAAATTATTATCAATCCTTCCTTAGGATACAACAACTCACCGGTGCTGCTACAGCCACCCATTGATAATGGCGCTGTTAACAGGCTTTTTATTCACAATCCCAACGCTTATGATCCTGATGGTGATAGCCTGTCTTACGAGCTTATTTATTGTAAAGGAACAGCGGGTCTTGATATTCCCGGTTATGCATATCCCGTAGGCAGTTCTTTGTTTTATTTAGATGCCGCTACTGGTGATTTAATTTGGAACACCCCAACCTTGCAAGGCGAATTTAATGTGGCTTTTCTTATCCGCGAATGGCGCGATGGCATTAACATTGGCTATGTGGAGCGCGATATGCAAATTGACATCAGGGTAACAAATGATTTTCCTCCCGTTATCAGCCCTATAAACGACCTCTGTGTAACTGCAGGCACCCTCATTAATTTTACCGTTACCGCATCTGACCCCGATGCAGGAAACGTTATCACCCTCACGGCTACAGGAAGCCCACTCGACTCTAATTATACTCCAGTTAATCAAGCCACTTTTGCACCCGTTAGCGACCCAACACCGGTAACAGGAACTTTTACATGGAACACGGTGTGTGAGCATGTGCGCAAAGCACCTTACCAAGTGGTGTTTAAGGCGGAGGATAATGTAAACAACATTAACTTGGTGGATCTTAAGCGGTGTAACATTACAGTGGTTGCTCCTGCTCCGCAGAATTTAACGGCATCGCCTGTTTCTCAAAACATCCAGTTAAGCTGGAACCAAGAAATCTGTACTCAGGCCATAGGGTATAAAGTGTACAGGCGAAATGGATTTTATGGGTATGTTCCTTCATTGTGCGAAACCGGAGTTCCATCATATACAGGCTATATAGAAATTGCAACAATTCCCGGTGTGGGCAACACGGCTTACACTGATGATAACAACGGTGCAGGATTAATTCCCGGTAATGATTATTGCTACATGGTGATTGCCTATTTTGATGACGGTGCCGAGAGCTATGCCAGCAATGAAGCCTGTGCAACACTTATCCGCAATGTACCGGTGATGACCAACGTAAGCATTATAACAACCGATGTTGCCACTGGAAAAGTGTATGTGGCTTGGAGCAGCCCCAAGGTAATAGATACTGCGCAAACGCCAGGGCCGTTTGAATACCGTTTGTTGAGATCCAATGATTTTATAGGGAGCAACTTTACACAAGTAGCTACTTTTGCCAGCATTAACGATACTATTTTTACCGATTCGCTACTCAATACCCAAGATACACCATGGTCCTACAAGGTGGAGTTTTGGAACATGACATCGGGGAATATTTTTAAAATTGGTGAGGCATTAAAAGCCTCCAGTGTGTTTTTAACAACATCACCCACTGATAACACCGTTCAGCTTTCATGGCAATCGCAAACACCGTGGACAAATAATCAATATGTTGTTTATCGTTTAAGTGTTACCACTGCCATTTTTGATATTGTAGATACTGTTGTTACCACGATTTATAACGATACAGGTTTGGCAAACGACTCCACTTTTTGTTATAAAATAATGAGCATAGGCGGTTATACCTCCTCCGGTTTTACAAATCCACTTATAAACTTCTCGCAAGAAAAGTGCGAAGTGCCTTTGGATAATGTGCTGCCATGTGCGCCAGAAATAGTAACAGCAAAATCAACCTGCCTTGAAAAAAAAGTGGAGCTTTCCTGGACAAAGCCTCCCTCAAATTGTGGAGACGATGTGCTGCGTTACGAAGTTTATTTTACAGCCACAAAAACAAACACCCCCGCCCTTATTGCCGTGCTAGATGGCATTAACACCACAACCTTTACCCAAACCAACAGCGACAGCTTGCGTGGATGTTATTATGTAGTAAGTGTGGACTCTGTTGGTAACCGCAGCAACCTTGGTTCACCATCCTGTGTTGAAACTTGCCCTTTTTATGAGCTACCCAACATTTTTACGCCTAACGGTGATGGGATTAACGATGTAATGACGCCTTTCCCTTACCGTTTTATATCTTCAGTTGAACTGGCTTTTTTTAACCGCTGGGGAAACAAAGTTTTTGAAACTACAGATTTGGATATAAAATGGAAAGGCACCGTTGACAACGGAAGTAAAAAGCTTAGTGACGGAGTTTATTTTTATACAGGAACAGTGAATGAAATTTTTTTAGATGGTATTGTGGCTCGTAAAATTCATGGCACGGTGCAGCTTATAGGAGGAAAAGAATAGAAATGTTTACCGGTATCATTGAGCAGTTAGGCAATGTTGTTGACCTTACAACAGAAGGGGGCAACCTTCATTTCACCATAAAAGCTGATTTTGCCGTGGAGTTAAAAACAGATCAAAGTGTTTCACACAATGGTGTTTGCTTAACGGTGGTGGGTATTGATGCCAAAGCACAAACGTATGTGGTAACGGCTATTGACGAAACGCTAAAACGCAGCAATTTAAAGTGGCTGAAAGTAAATGATGTTGTAAATCTGGAGCGGGGAATGTTGATGACGACCCGACTGGATGGACATATAGTACAAGGCCACGTGGACAGCACAGCCGTTTGCACACAAATTACCGAAGCAAATGGAAGTCATATTTTTTATTTCGAGAATGACGGCAGCTATAAAAACCTTCTTGTTGAAAAGGGCTCTGTTACCGTAAACGGGGTAAGCCTCACTGTTGTGGAGGCCGAGGATCATTTTTTTTCGGTAGCGATAATACCTTACACTTTACAGCACACCAACTTTCAGCAATTGAGAGTGGGAAGCACCGTTAATGTAGAGTTTGATATTATTGGAAAATATGTTGCGAGGTTGATGGGAAAAAATTAGAGGCCAGATTTATGATAAAAATGTATTTTAAACCCAATTGCGCAACCTGCCAAACGGCATTAAAATTAGCTAAGGGTACAACTAAAGAAAAAATTGAAACGGTAGAATATTTGGTGGAAACTCCAAGTGAGAAAGAGATAAAGGAAATTTTAAAAATGCTGGGTATTAAAGCCGAACAACTGGTACGCAAGAAAGAACCACTATATAAAGAAACCTACGAAGGCAAAAAAATAACCAATTCCCAGTGGATTAAAATTTTGCATAACAATCCTATTCTTATCGAAAGACCTATATTGGTGGATGGTGAAAGAGCCATCATTGGTCGCCCTGTTGAGCGTATTGTGGAATTTTTGAAGAAGAAATAATTCTTCGTTAAACCTACTGCCTTCAACTGTTCATTTGGCTATTTCAGAGTATATTTGTGGGGTTTTTAACCCAATTTAAAGCTCATATTATTCAAATGGCACAGTTCAGAAAAGAAAAAGACACGATGGGAATTGTTGAAGTTCCCGCCAACGTTTATTGGGGCGCACAAACACAGCGCTCTATAGATAATTTTAAAATTGCACAGGACATTAATAAAATGCCCAAAGAAATTATGGCTGCATTTGCTTACCTGAAAAAAGCAGCAGCGTTAACCAATTTAGATGCGGGTCTGTTGCCAAAAGAAACCTGCGATTTAATTGGTAAAGTATGCGATGAAATATTAGAGGGAAAATTGAACGATCAGTTTCCTTTAGTAGTATGGCAAACCGGTAGCGGTACGCAAAGCAACATGAATGTGAACGAGGTTATTGCTTACCGCGCACATGTGATTAATGGAGGTAATTTAACCGATGAGAAAAAGGCGGTGCATCCGAATGATGATGTAAACAAATCGCAATCGAGTAACGATACGTTCCCGACAGCCATGCACATTGCTGCTTATAAAATTTTGTCAGAAATAACATTACCGGGAATTAAAAAACTGCGCGATACATTGGCTGCAAAATCGAAGCAGTTTATGAACGTGGTTAAAATTGGACGTACGCATTTAATGGATGCAACACCACTAACTGTTGGACAAGAGTTAAGTGGTTATGTTTCGCAGTTAGATCATGGCATTCGTGCTATTGAACATACATTTTCTCATTTGGCCGAGCTTGCATTAGGCGGCACTGCTGTGGGCACAGGAATAAATACACCACCCAACTATTCTGTTAACGTTGCTAAACACATTGCTGCTTTAACAAAGCTTCCTTTTATTACGGCTGAAAATAAATTTGAAGCCTTAGCTGCACATGATGCTATTGTTGAAACACATGGTGCGTTAAAAACTGTTGCCTGTTCACTCATGAAAATTGGTAACGATATTCGATTGCTTGCTTCTGGGCCTCGTTGTGGTATTGGTGAGTTATACATTCCCGATAACGAACCCGGCTCTTCTATTATGCCCGGTAAAGTAAATCCAACACAATGCGAAGCCATGACCATGGTTGCAGCACAGGTATTAGGGAATGATGTAGCCATTAACATTGGTGGCGCCACAGGTCATTTTGAGTTGAACGTGTTTAAGCCTATGATGATCTACAACTTCCTCCACTCAGCACGTTTGATCGGTGATGTGTGTGTTTCGTTTAATGATAAATGTGCAGTAGGAATTGAACCATTGCATGACAACATTAAAAAGAATTTAGAAAACTCCTTGATGCTGGTAACATCACTCAATACAAAAATAGGGTATTATAAAGCAGCAGAAATTGCACAGACTGCGCACAAGCAAGGCAAAACATTAAAGCAAACTGCTATTGACTTAGGTTACGTAACATCAGAACAATTTGATGAGTGGGTAAAGCCTGAGGAGATGGTGGGGATGTAATTTATATAACAACAAAATTTGAACGAATGAAAAATTATAGGTGGATATTTATTTGTCTTTTTCTTTTAGTGGGATTGAACAAAACCAATGCGCAGAATAAAAGCGAAGAACCCATTTATACAATAGTTGATGAAATGCCACAGTTTAACGGTGGTGAAGAGGGTCTTAAAAAATACTTAATTGAAAATATAAAATACCCTAATGAAGCTAAAAAGACAGGAGTAGAAGGGGTGGTGTATGTTTCCTTTTATGTGGATACAGATGGCAAGGTGAAAAATGGAATGGTAATGAAAGGAGTTAATCTTTTGTTAGATCAGGAAGCACTAAGGGTTGTAAACGCCATGCCGGTTTGGACACCCGGTAAGCAGGATGGCAAAACCGTTAAGGTGCAATACAACCTGCCGATACGCTTTTCTCTCACAGTGCCTGATAAAAAGAATAAGAGCAAATGAAGTAGGGTGAGTGCAATTATTTTTTGGCTTCGCAATTCATTTTAGCCATTACATCTTTACCACTTTTACAGTTTTATTTATTTTATCTCCAACAGCGTTTAAGTAATAAACCCCTTTGGTAAGTTGGCTAATGTTCACTTGGGTATTTAGTAACACACGTTCTTTTTTATAAACTAATTGACCCGTTTGATCATACATGGTAAGAGTCGCTTTTTCTGTTGTGTTGCTGCATTTAATATTTATTTGATTAGTGGCGGGATTAGGCCACACTTTTACTCCATTGCTATTATTGTTATTTTCTTGTAAACCCGTACCCACATCACTATATTTAAAATGCACTATCCAAATATCTCCATCCCCTTTGCTGGTATCTATTTTTACGGCCGATTGCCCATCAAAACTGGTTCCTGCCAAAAAAATAGAACTGTCAGGCATTACAATAAAGCTGGTCTTATATTCTCCGCCATCGCCACCAAACTGTTTATCCCATAACTTATTTCCTACGCTGTCAATTTTTACTATCCAATAATCCTGAGGGCCGCCATATACATTTTCACTTACTTCATAAGAGCTATCGCTGTATGTTATACCACTAAACCAATAACCACCGCCCGGGGCTTTTGCTAATTCGTCTATGCGATCATTTTTATTACCTCCATATCTTTTTTCCCATTGTTTATTGCCAAGGCTGTCTGTTTTTATCAGCCATATATCTCCTGATCCTCTGCTGGGTTCTGTTATATCACCACTTACAGGTGAGCCCGTATTGCCACCCAATAAAAAACCACCATCATTTGTTTTTATGGAGGCATAACATACATCGCCACTTATACCTCCATACCGTTTGTCCCACACCACATTACCGCCACTGTCTATTTTGGTAAGGTAGTAATCTTGCCCTCCTATGCCGGGTTGCGTTATAGTGCCACTTACAGGGCTCTGCGTAACCGCACTCATCACAAAGCCTCCGTCCGCTTCTGACATTAATGTAGGGAGTGCCTCGCCAGCGCTACCACCATATACTTTGTCCCATAACTTATTTCCTAAACTGTCAAATTTTACTATCCATATATTAAAAGTGCCAAAATTAGCCACTGTTTTGTCCCACCCTACTATTGAGTTAGATTTGCCTGCTACAACATAATCACCTCCGGTAAGCTGCACTATATTAACATCCGCTTCTGAAACGACTCCGCCAAAAGTTTTATCCCATAGTATTGTGCCTGAAGTGTCCATTTTACATATCCAGTAATCGCCTTGCGCGGGGCCCCGCCTGTTTTCTGTTTTTTCGCAACTGCTGTCCGAGCCTGAACCACTACCTAAAAATATATAGGGGCTATTGGGCAGCACTAAAACGTTATAGTTTTCTTCCGGTCCAATACCTCCAACGCTTTTTTGCCAATGTATTTGAAAATTGGTATCCATCATTATTACCCATAAATCTGTTGCATTGGCCACACATAGTGGGTCGGTTTTATCCCAATATATATCGCTGATGCTACTGCAGGTTAACAATATTTTATTGGTATCAATATAGGTAATGAGTACTTCGTCTTCAAGCAAATTACCCCCAAATGTTTTATCGCCATACAATGTAAAGTTTTGTGCTGCCATCCATGTGCTAAAAAAAACAAATGCAACTGCTAATTTTATTTTTTTCATCGTTTCAGTTATAAAAATAAAGGCAGGGTTAACGCCCTGCCTTATTTGTTTTTTAAATTTTACTTAATTTTCCTGTGGCTATTGTTTGGCCTGCGCTGTTGTTAATTTTATATACATACAGTGCGGGTTGTAAGTTTATTTGTTGCTGCCAGGTATGTAAATTTAATTCCGTTGTCAATTCCTGATGAACCAACTGCCCGGTTAGGTTATAAATTTTAAGCAAATAAAATCCTGGTGCATCTGTATTATTATTTGAGTTGCTTAATACATCTTGCGCAGTACGGCATGAGGTTGCAGTAGTGGGTTGTATTTCTTTATAATTTAAATCAAAATAATTGCCCACATTGTAATAGGTTAATAGCAATTGATCACGTCCGTATCGTCCTGCCAGTGATAGTTGATCAACAGCGGCACCATCACCTATGCCAACCGGCACTACCCAGTAATTGGAGCTACCATAAGGCACACCATTGTAATCACATTTAATTATTAATGGAGTAATTGCATTGGCGTAAAATAGTCCCGATGAGTAATCGTCATACGTCCAGCCTACCCATGTGTTTCCCTGGTTGTCATACGTTACCACAGGCCTTTTGTTGGGCACACTGGTAAGGTCATAATAAGGAGAATACGCTCCGTCATTATACACTATAGGCGAAGGCCCTGTGGTATTATTAAACCCTACTATTTGGTCGCTGTTGGAATGGTTGGTTTCCTGTACTACCACTGTAAAATCAGTAGCACTTCCCGTACTATTTGGGCTTGCAATACGTGGCATATCATAATAATACCCTTCAGCAGCATTAGCACTAAGGGGTGAAGTAAAAATAGCACTACTACCTCCTGCTAAAGCCGTAAATGAGTAGCTCTCTACCTCTAAGGTGGTGTTGCTTGTGCCTACGTAAACATAATGTACCTCTAAAGCAGAACCATCATTAAAAATACTTACATCAGGCACCTTACCTTTATTAGGTAATGTTACTGTGTTGCCACTATTATTGATGTTAAAAGAAATGCAATTTCCTGTTACCGTAAATAAATCGTCACTACTGTCATTGTAAGTCAAAGCAAAATTCCCTTGATGATCACCATCAATATTAACCGTATTTACACCCGCTGCACTCCAAAAGGTGCTGTTGTTGAGGTAAAACCCCCAAATACCTCCGGGATTACCCCAAATATATTCCTGTAAATAAACAGCCTGTGCGGTGCCTCCGGCATAAAATACAACTTCTGCAAAAACATCTCCGTTAAACTGTACCAAACAAACATCGGTATGATAAATATCGTTTGTGGCAGCAAGAACAATTGATCCAATCTCATGCGTACTACCATCAAATACATCCCACACCAAAGAAGGTGAGGAATTATTTACATCACCACACACGCTTACGCTATAAGAAAAGGCGGCATCATTGTACACATCATTACCGGTATTATAAGGGGTTACATAAATGCCTCCGGTTAAATCCGTTTGGCTTGCGCTTACAAATTGCGCATGTATTGGTTTAAATGTTATGCTTAACACCATTAAGGTTGTTAATAATCGAATTTTTAAACTATTATTTTTCATCGTATATATTTTTTTTGATTTACCCAATTAAAACCAAGGCTCAACGATTTTGAAGGTTGCGGAGGTGGCTGCCATTTAAAAAA
>JAYTNW010000208.1:0-2248 GCA_043748115.1 Bacteroidota bacterium
CACCAATTTTAGCTTATCTGTGAAGCTGATCATGCTGTCAAAACCGGGTTCAATTTTAATGAGTTGCTCCGCTATCCATGTTATTAATACTGCATCATCTGATGAGCATTTGCCTGCAAAATGATGTCCTGAAATAAGCACGCACAGCAAATCGTGAAATCCAACTGCGGGAATATTACCCGCCATGATTACCCCTACTTTTTTTACCGAGGCCTTATCGTTCTCAATATTGTAATCCTCCAACCAATGCTCCAGCGCTTCCCTTTCAAGCAGGTGAGCTATTGCTGCCAGCGCCTTTTTTTGATTGTTTTGCGTAAACCACCTGTTCAGGCTCTCAGCCTTAGCCATCACTGCAAAAAGGCCGTCCTGGTCGCCTAAACGACTAAGTTGTAATTTAATTTGATTGCCTAATTCAATAAATGCATTTACTCTCTCAACTGACCTTATCATGTAACCGTTTAGTTTCTTACTTCGTTAAACTTTAATATTAATTATTTCATTGTTATTTAAACTCAATCTAAATTACAATGTTTAGTAGAAAGAGAAATTAACATTTTATATTTTCGCACCACATCAACACAAAACAAATTTAACCACAAAACTATGGCAATTAAGATTACAGACGAATGTATTAACTGCGGAGCTTGTGAGCCCGAGTGCCCAAACAACGCAATTTACGAAGGTGGTGCCGAGTGGCGTTTCTCTGATGGAACATCAGTTCGTGGTATGTTTAAAAAGATGGACGGTACTGAAATTGAGGCCAACTCACCCCAAGCTCCGGTAAATGTGGATCACTATTACATTGTTTCCGATAAATGTACTGAATGTGTAGGTTTTCACGATGAGCCACAATGTGCTTCCGTTTGTCCTGTGGATTGCTGCGTGGACGATGAAGATATTCGTGAGTCGAAAGACGCTTTATTAGCTAAAAAAACAAGTATGCACGCATAGCCTTTAGTGTATAACTACTGGATTAAAAATCCGCTGCATGGTTAAATATGTAGCGGATTTTTTCGTTTTTAGTGGGATGAAACTACGCTACTGCTTAAGTTTTTTACTGCTTACCTTTTATACTTCAATAAGTGGGCAGCCCACCCTTTCCGATGAGTTAAAAACCATTAGGCAGCTTGCTGACAGTATGCTGCGGGGCAGCACTGACGCAGTAAAGGACAGTTGTAACGCTTTGCTGATAAATTCAATGGAACATTTTTTACAAAATCCAGCATCCTTCGAAACTTCTTTTGACAATATAAAAAGCATCTCCACACTCACCACCGATGATAAATGCATTAGATTTTACCAGTGGGCTACCCAAGTGTATGCAACCAACAGCTATAAGATTACAGGGTTTGTACAAATGCGCGATCGTAAAACCAAGCTGCTCACCTTTTGGAAACTAAAAAACAGCGAAGAAGATAAATATACAGCCATGGGGCATGAAATGAATACCGGAAACTGGTTTGCTTGCATTTATTACAAATGCATAATCACCAAGTTTGGGAAAGATAAAGTGTACACCCTATTGGGCTGGCGTGGAAACAACACAAAAACCAGCATGAAAATTATTGATGTGTTAACCATAAAAGGAAATATTCCAGTTTTCGGAAAAAAAATATTTACCTCACCGGCAACCATGCTTCCGGTTGGAAAGTCAAGTGATAAATTCAGAATAATTTTTGAATACAACGCCAATGCAGTAATGACGCTTCGCTATGGAAAAAAGCGAATCGTTTTTGACCACATCAGCCCTGCCAAGCCTGCACTTAAAGGCAATGAAGAGTTTTACGGCCCCGATTTCTCTTATGATGCCTTTCGCTGGAAGAACAAGAAATGGGAAGGTGTTCCAGATATTGACATCAGAAACAAACACAACACGGATGGAAAAAAACCGAAGTTGATAAAAGATAGAGATTTGAAACAATAACCAACTTTCATTTACTTTGTGCATTAACTAATCAAATTCAAAATCAACTTTATATAATATGAGAAAACACAACTTTGGTGCCGGCCCAGGCATACTTCCTGAAATAGCATTAAAAAAATCTATGGAAGCCATTCTTGATTTTAACGGAATAGGAATGGGTGTAATGGAAATAAGTCACCGCAGCAAAGATTTTGAAGCGGTATTACAAAAAGCAAAATCGCTGGTAAAAGAATTGCTTGCAGTACCTGACTCTCATGAAGTGCTTTTTTTACAGGGCGGAGCCAGCACACAGTTTGCTATGGTGGCCATGAACTATTTAAAAAC
>JAYTNW010000209.1:0-7289 GCA_043748115.1 Bacteroidota bacterium
CCCTATACTAATTTTCGAGTGTCTGTTTTATGAAGGTGTGTTAAGTCAGGGCATTAGCAAATACAGAACATTAAGGCTTATTATGGTGGGTTATCCGCAACGCAGTTATCCTCTTTATTTATTTTTTACTAAGTATATGAATTACGCTGTATTTTTATTATTTTCGCGACAATGACAGAAATTTTTAAAAAGTATAATATTTCAACAGCAGGAACCGGCAATACAACCTTATTGTTTGCGCACGGATTTGGTTGTGATCAAAATAGCTGGAACTACATAAAGGATGCTTTTGTTGATGACCATAAAGTGGTATTGTTTGACTACGTGGGTGCAGGTAAGTCCGATAAGAGTTGTTATAATGTTAAAAAATATGACTCACTAAACGGATATGCTGATGATGTTATTGAAATTTGCGAAAGCCTCCAATTAAAAGATGCGATATTTGTTGGCCACTCGGTTAGTTGCATGATAGGTGCTTTGGCGACAATAAAAAGACCTGATCTTTTTAAGAAATTGGTTTTTATAGGACCATCACCCTGTTTTATTACGGCACCCGGTTACCCAAGCGGCTTTGACCGTGAAACCATTGATACTTTAATGGAAGTAATGGATGAGGATTATATAAGTTGGGCTCGCTCCTTAGCGCCTAATATAATGGGAACTTCGCATCAGGCAGCATTGGGCGATGAACTGACAGATAGTTTTTGTGCTACCGATGCCCACATTGCAAAGCAATTTGCAAGGGTAACTTTTTATTCCGACAACAGGGCTGAACTTCCATTGATTCCTATACCCAGTTTAACCATACAAAGTACGCAAGATTTGATTGTGCCTGTAACGGTTGGTGAATACATCCATAAACATACGCCACAAAACACATTGCGAATTTTAAATACACAGGGACATTGCCCACACATGAGCAAACCTGCTGAAACTATAGCAATTATAAAATCCTTTATTTAGAGACACCAAGCCAGTAAACTAATTATTTTTTACCATTCACCATTTACCTATGATACCAGCAACTCCAGAAACTAAAAAAGCATTTATAGGGTTAACAAAATCGCAAATGTATGACCTGTTTGCGCCAGCCGTTTATGGAAAAATTTTAAGTATAGTACGCACGCCACCCATTGCCGATAAGGTGTTTGAAAAAATATTTATTAAAGCTTTTAAGGATAATGAAATGTTATCATCATCATCAAATAGCCCCTTAATTACTTTGCTTAACCATTCGCGTGAAAAAAGCTTGAAGGTAATGACTGCACTTGCCATACTTTCTAGTTGCGGTGGAGTGGGTGAGGTAAACAGTGGCCATAAAAGGTGACTCTGTGCTATGGTAAAATACTATAGACCCAATTAAACTGGAATAATTTCATTTTCGTTTTCAATTCCTATAGTTTCCGCAAAAGGGGTGAGAACAGTAATTGTTTTTATCCTCATGTAACTTTTAGAACAGTTTAAGCACTTACCGTTATAAGCTTTGTTAAAGTATTGAAACCTGCCACAACATTTTATTTTTAATGTTGTTTAGCTTAACCTTAATTATTGCATGAAAACTAATATCACAATCATTGCTTTTTTATTAATGTACAAATCAAGTGTTGCACAAAACTTAGTCCCAAATGGGGATTTTGAGCAGGTGATCAATTCTCCTCTAATGTAGGCCAACTTTGTAAAAAGCCTCTTATGGCCGATCATGGAATAAAAAGCATGGAAGTTCCTATTGGTGATTAAAAAATTGGAATTTATTTTGTGAGTGTGACTGTATGAAACCAGATGTTGACAAAAAAAGTTTTGGTGAAATAAAAATTTAACCAGACGGCCTAATGGTTCGTACCAACAATATTACAATTAGATGCAGGAATATTTTTCTATAAATATAAAGCTTCGCTTAATGTTTTTTTAGGAACTACCCGATGAAAAAAAATATGTGATTTAGAGTAACCGTTGATCAGCCAGAGTCTGCAGCAGAAAAATTGGAGAACTCAGCCGATTCTAGATGCATTAGCTTTAAATAGCGCGCTATTCAATTGCATTTCATGTGGACACCAATAGCCAATTGTTTAAATGTTATCGATTATCAATTTAACCTAATTATTCCGGCATCTACATTTCACGTAAACATTTTAATTGTTTACATGTTATTTCTTACAATCAAACGAAACTGCAATTGTTTATGTTGAACTAAACTAGTCTGTTCAATAAATGTAATCATACCAGTCAAAAGCAATCTTCTCCCTCAAAATCTTTTTACTTTTGATAGCTTATGTCCCCGGAAAGTCTCTGCGCTTTTTAATCATAGGATACTACGATCCAACGACCAATAGAAATATCCAAATTCAAAATCTCAGCGCAATCGTCTCTACGCCTTTACATTTAATCTACCGCTCACTACCCCTTATCATGAGCAGCACTCAAAGCAATCCTTCCACCTTTCACAAATCGCTTTTTATAATACTCCTCGTTAAGGTCGCTAACTATAACACCGTTGCTGGTGCTGCTGTGGGCAAACTTATCGTCACCTAAATAAATGCCTACATGCGACACATGTTTGCCGCGTGTTTTAAAAAATACAAGGTCACCAGGTTTAAGGCGGTCGCGGCTTATGTGTTTGCTGTTGTTATACATATCCAGGCTGTTAATGCCTGCAATGTTGCCTGTTACTTTTTTAACCACCATGTTCACAAAGCCACTGCAGTCAATACCGTCTTCGTTTTTGCCCGCATATAGGTAAGGCGTGTGCATCCAGTCGGCCACAATATCAAACACTTGGTTATCGAAAACATGTTTTACATCAAAACCCATTACTTGGCTGTAATACAATTTCATGTTGGTTTCAATAATGGAAAGCGTGCCGGGTTCCTTATCCTTTTCTTGCGCAAAGCAAAAAGGGGAGAGGAGCATGAAAAATAAAACCGGAAGCCTTTTTAACTGCATGTAACTTTTGGTGATTTTTATAACGTAAGGTGGCGAATTTACGAATGTATTATTGAATGATGGGTATGTAAAAGTAATAACGCAGCTTGCTTCATGGTATTTTAAGATTGGGAGAAATTAACATGGTGATGTTGTAAAGTGTGAAGCCCCACCCTTACCCTCCCTCCGTGGGGTACATGTAAGAAAAATTAAGCAAAGCAAATATCTTGGGTTTGGTATAATTACAAACTTTCTATTCACTCCCCCCGTGGGAGGGTTTGGCTGGGCCAAGTGTTTAAGTAATCAACAAACCTCTGTTGTAAAGTTTTTGATCGTATAGTTGCCAAAACACCTCAACATAATATTTTTATGCAACAAATCTTATTTAAAATTAACATATACGATTATGGACCAACACGTAGAGAAAATTAAAGCTATTGAAGTAAAAATTCAAAAGTTAATAGACATGAATAAGAACATTGCTGAAGAGAAAGCCATGTTTGAAGATGAAAACCGCACCCTTGCCGAAGAAAACAAGAAGTTGAAAGAGCAGATCCGCATGATGGAGCAACAAACTGAAAATCATCGCGAAAAACTCACTGAGTTGGAGGAAAAGAATAAAGTTCTTAATTTAGCCACCAGCGTAACGGAAGATACCAGGGAAGAAAACAAATTCCTGAAGACGAGAATTGACGAGTACGTAAATGAAATTGATAAGTGTTTGGCATTGCTGGATAAATAAGCAAAATGGAAACAACATCCATACAAATACATGTAGGCAACCGGGAATACAATTTAAAAGTACCCGTTGCCGAGAAGGAGAACATCCTGAAAGCTGAAAAGCTGTTGAATGAAAAGATAACCGCCTTGCGCAAGTCGTATGCGGTAACTGACAATCAGGATATTCTGGCCATGTGTGCGTTCAGCCTTGCCGGTGAAATGGTAGGTACTCAAAATGCCTCTCATAAAGCGGATACTTCACGTATGGAAAAACTAGAATCGCTTGACGATTTATTGAACGGATACCTTACCCAGCCCGTTTTATTCAATACGTAATATATACTTTTTCAAAGTATTTATTTTTAGCATCCTACCTTGTTGGTTTCAGGTTACGGCCTGTAGTCTTTGATTAGCGTATTGGTTTTGCTGCTGTTTTTCGTGCGTAGGAAAGTTTTATTTTATTTTAACCCAACTAAAAAATCATGGATGTAATAGTGATAATGGAAGTGGTGGCTGCAGCGGTTGTTGCAGCCCTCGTTACTTGGTTCGTCACCAGAAAGGGAAACCAGGATGTGATGAAAGATGCGCAGGAAAAAGCAGACCTGCTTTTAAAAGAGGCCGAAACCAAGGCTGAACTTTTAAAGAAAGATAAATTGCTAGAGGCCAAAGACAAGTTTTACCAGATGAAAACCGAACATGAGAAAATGATCGGTGAAAAGGACAGGAAAATTTCAGATGGCGAAAACCGCATCAAACAAAAAGAAAAGGAGTTGAGCCAGAAGTTGGAACAAACCAACAAAAAACAGCAGGAGCAGGAAACACTTCAAAATAACCTGCGCAGCCAATTGCAGGCCGTTGAGATTAAAAGACAGGACGTGGACAAATCGCTGCAAAAACACGTGGCGGCTTTAGAGAAAATTGCAGGGCTATCTGCCGAAGAGGCTAAAGTGCAATTGGTAGAAAACCTTAAAGCAGAAGCCCGCACCAATGCATCGGCACACATTAAGGAAATAATGGATGAGGCCAAACTCACCGCCAACAAGGAAGCCAAAAGAATTGTAATACAAAGCATACAGCGTGTTGCCACTGAGCATGCGATTGAAAACAGCGTTACCGTTTTTAATATTGAGAATGATGATGTAAAAGGCCGCGTTATTGGTCGTGAAGGTCGCAACATCCGTGCGCTGGAAGCAGCAACAGGTATTGAGATTATTGTTGATGATACCCCAGAAGCCATCATCCTTTCTGGTTTTGACCCTGTGCGCAGGGAGTTGGCACGTTTGGCATTGCACCAGTTGGTAAGTGATGGCCGCATTCACCCCGCACGTATTGAAGAGGTAGTGAATAAGGTTCGCAGGCAATTGGAAGAAGAAATTGTAGAAACAGGAAAACGCACGTGTATTGATTTAGGCATACATGGCCTTGCCCCTGAGCTTATTCGCATGGTGGGCCGTATGAAATACCGCTCATCTTACGGGCAAAATTTGTTGCAGCACTCTCGCGAGGTAGCTAACTTATGTGCTATAATGGCCAGTGAGCTGGGGCTTAACCAAAAGTTGGCTAAGCGTGCCGGTTTGTTACATGATATCGGCAAGGTGCCTGATGATGAGCCTGAATTGCCACACGCTATTTTAGGAATGAAGTTGGCTGAAAAAAACAAAGAAAATCCTGAAGTTTGCAACGCCATTGGCGCTCACCACGATGAAATTGAAATGACCAGCATTCTAAGCCCCATCATTCAGGTGTGCGATGCAATTTCTGGTGCCCGTCCTGGTGCAAGGCGTGAGGTGGTGGAGCAATATATCAAACGATTAAAAGATCTCGAGGCCATGGCCTTGTCATATCCCGGTGTAGAAAAATCGTTTGCCATACAAGCTGGCCGCGAACTGCGTGTAATCGTGGAGAGTGAAAAGGTAACCGACCAACAGGCTGATGCTTTAAGTTTTGACCTTGCGCAACGCATTCAAACAGAAATGACCTATCCTGGTCAGGTGAAAATTACCGTTATTCGTGAAAGAAGAGCGGTGAACTATGCCAAGTAATAAGCACCTTGTGTAGGTTAGCAACCCAATGCCATTCTTAAAAACACGCTCCGACTTTTTTAAGAACATAGTCACGTTAGTAACAGGAAGCTCCATTGCTCAGTTGATAAGCGTGGGGCTTTCTCCGTTATTCTCCCGCATGTACTCTCCGCATGAGTTTGGATTGCTGGCTACTTTCATGAGTGTGCTCTCCGCTTTATCTGTAATTGCTTGCTTAAGGTATGAGTTTGCCATTATTCCATCTAGAGACGATCGTGAAGCGGAAAGTCTCCTTGCCTTATGCTTTAGGATAGCCATTTACTCTGCTGTTTTTACGCTGATAGGCGTTTTTATTTTTAACATGTGCGGCCACGCTGCAATGGACTTAAAATGGTGGCTTTGGTTTCTGCCGGTGATGGTTTTAATGAATGGCTTTTATCAGTCGCTAATCAGTTGGGGCAATAGGTATAAGTCCTACAAAATAATATCAAATTACCGCATTGTAAGTGCGGTATTTACCAATCTAATTATTTTAATAGCAGGTTTTGCCGGCTTTATTTCTTTTGGTCTTTTGGCGGGCTATGTAATTGGTGGTTTTATTGCGCTTATTTTTCTTTACAGAAGTATTCAACGTAAAGGAAATGCATTTCAAGTTTCACAACCACCTGAAAAATTAAAACATGTTGCTTTAAAAAACAGTATTTTTCCAAAAGTAAATTTGTGGCAAGCTGTTGCAGAAATGCTTTTGATTAACGGAGTTATTTATTTGCTTACCGCGTTTTTTACGCCTGCAATTGTGGGATTGTATGGCCTTACTATGCGAACCTTGCAAGCTCCTTTTAACCTTATCGGTTATGCCATTGGTCAGGTGTTTTACCAGCAGGCTTCTGAAGATTATCATGCGGGAAAAAATATTCAACACTTAGTTAAGAAATCAATGGTTCGAGCGGGCCTTATTTCTTTGCCCATAGTTATTGTGTTAATCGCAACAGGCCCTTCTTTATTTGCCTTTGTTTTTGGCGAACAGTGGAGGCAGTCAGGTGTTTTTGCGCAAATACTTGCCCCTTGGTTCTTGCTCGATTTTATTAAAACGCCATTGTCTCAAATACCAGTTTTATTAGGTAAACAAAAACAATGGTTTGCACTTAGCATTGTCGGGAATATATTAATGATTGCAGCCATGGTTTATGGAGGGATTTACTTGGGAACCGTAATGGGCACAATCGTATGCTTCTCTGTGGTAGAAAGTGCATACCTGCTTTTTGTTTTGCTATGGATAGTTCGAATTAGTGCAGCGCCACGATCTTAATTTTATTGAATTGCAGTAATGAAGATGTTCTTGCCTCAGAGATCAGGATTAGCTCACTTGGTTAACTATTTTTCTACTTTTGCTAATTCCCAACTTATTTAGTTATGCTGGTAAAAAATCCAGATGATGTTCGCCCTGATCATCTTAAAAAACTGCAGTGCATTATTTCCTTTGTGCTGGCGTTGTCTCTTTTCACCGCTATTGCCTACTCTAAAAGTTTTGCTTTCCAGTGGGCTATAGAAATTCCTGGCAGTTATAAAATCAGCTTTTTCAACTTCGTGGAAATGATCTGTTACGGATTGCTGATTTTTACTTTTAAG